>NZ_JAUBPE010000043.1:0-60052 GCF_036700565.1 Microcoleus pseudofavosus SVA1_A4 | reverse complement strand
TCGCGGGTTTGGTATGCAGTACGCTAGGATTGGCAGTTAAATATGTTGAATACAATTTGGGATGGTAAGTGCTAGAATAGTTTGATGGAGACCCAACATATATTTTTTTACTATTAAGTACGAATAACGAATATGACACTGAAAGAATTACAACCGCAACTCCTTGCATTAACTTCCGAAGAAAAAGCTCAAGCTATACAATTACTAGCTCAAAGTTTAAGCAATTTTTGGCCGGGAATTCAAAAGACTCCCGGCGTAATGGGTGGCGAAGCCTGTATCAGACAAACGCGGTTTCCTATTTGGCTGTTGATAAGTTATCGCCGTGAAGGTGCTAGCGATGCTCATATTTTAGAAGGTCATCCCGATCTGAGTGCTGCCGATTTGGTAAATGGTTTTGCTTATGCTGAGGCACACGTTGATGAGATTGAGAAAGCAATTAGAGAACAAGAAAAGGCATAAACTGTGGCGCGTATTTATGCAGATGAATAATACCCTTTCCCGGTCGTAAAAATACTGCGTAATTTTGGGCATGATGTCCTTACTGTTCAAGAAGCGGGGAATGCAAATCAAAAGATTCCAGATGAAGAAGTTCTAGCTTTTGCTGTTAGCACGAATCGCGCAATTGTGACACTAAACAGACCAGATTTTATTCGACTGCACAGGTTAAGTTCTGACCATAATGGGATTATTGTATGCACGAGCGATCGAAATTGGCAGCGGCTGGCTGCGCGGATTAATGAGGCTATTTCTAATCTCGAAACTTTGAGAGGTATGCTGATTCGAGTTAATCGCCCGTCGGACTGAATATAAGTGATAGAATACATCGAGTCTGAAATTCACTTATACTATGCGAATAATTCATACTGCTGACTGGCATTTAGGGCGGCGTTTCCGAGGAATCGATCGCACTTTTGAAATTGCGATCGCCCTCGAACAAATTTTGAAGCAAGCAAAAGCCTTGGATGTCGATGCTGTGCTCGTTGCGGGCGACATTTTCGACGTGCCCAACCCCACCGCTTACGCCGAACGCATTGCTTATAACTTTTTCTGCGAATTGCAAGCCGCCGGAATTCCCGCAATTGCGATCGCCGGCAATCACGATTCTGCATCCCGCATCGACAGCATCGCCCAATTGCTTTCCCTCGCCGGCGTTCGCGCTTTAGGTAAAGTCAGGCGTTCCGCAGACGGCGGCACAATTAATCTTAACACTAAAAGCGGCAAACTTTGCGTGGGAGCAATGCCTTTTGCTTCCGAACAAAGACTGTTAGATGCTAATTCTCTCTGGCACTCGGGCGATACCGACCGCCGCAAAGATTACCGCGAAATTGTGGCAGATTTACTGCAAGATTTAACCAGGGATTTTAGAGACAATACTGTGAATATGCTCGTGGGACACATGAGCATTGACGGCGCTCGATTGGCTAAATCCGAAGTCGCTTACTACACGCGAGAAAAATACCTGCTTTCCTCGCAAACTCTGCCGCCGGAAGCTCAGTATGTCGCCCTCGGACACATCCACATTCACCAGCGGATTTCTGAGACTTCTCCCGCTTATTATTCCGGTTCTTTGATTCAGTTAGATTTTGGAGAAGCGGAACAAGAAAAAGGATTTTGCTTGATAGAAGTTGAGCCGGGAAGTCAGGCCAAGGTGGAATTTAAGCCTGTGGCTTGCCACAAGCCGTTAAAAGTGCTTAAATGTCATAACGACAATCTCGATGAAACTTTACAAGCTCATCAGTATCATCCTGGTTTCTTGAAAGTAATTGTCGAACTGGACAGTCCGCAAATCGGACTTGCCGATCGAGTGCGTCAAATCTGTTCTCAAGCGCTGTTAATTGAACCGCGCTATCCAGATGCAGCGCTAGAACCCACAGAAATAACTAATATCGATCCCAATAATTTCGATCCGGCCGCAGAGTTTTGCAACTATTATCAAAACCGATTGGGAACGACACCGAAACCGGAAGTATTGGAGGAATTTCAGAATTTATACAAAAAGTTTAAGGAAACAGTTAATAATTAAATGCGTAAAAAGATACAATTTCAAATCATTTTAAGACTAAAACCCACGATACATCTCGCTTGTAGTCGAGTCTATATCCCCCTAAATCCTCTTAAACAGGGGGACTTTGATAATACTCTTGTCCCCCTTATTAAGGCGGGAGCGGGAAGACTGTAGAAGGAAGAAAGTAGAGCTGAATATAACAATCTAAAATCCCAAATCCAAATCTAAAATCAGTATGCGTCCACTAGAACTTATTCTCGAAGGATTTACCAGCTTCCACCGCGAACAGCGTTTAGATTTTTCTGAACTCGATTTGTTTGCAATTACTGGTGCTACAGGTGCAGGCAAATCTTCACTGCTAGATGCCATGACTTACGCTCTTTTTGGCACGACAACTCGCAGCGGCAAACAAGTAAGCGATTTGGCAAGTCAAGGCAGCGAAAATTTAAAAGTGCAGTTGCGTTTTTCTGTGGGTTCCGCACAGTATAGGGTGACGCGAAGGTGGCGTTTCCGTCCAAAAAATCCCGAGAATAAGGTGATTTTAGACAACTGGCAAAATGGTCAATGGGAAACTTTGGGGACGAGTATTGTTGCTGTTCAAAATACCATTGAACAGATTTTAGGAATGGATTTTGATACTTTTACGCGAGCAATTGTTCTGCCTCAAGGCAAGTTTGATGAGTTTATTAAAGGGGATGCTTCAAAACGCCGGGAAATTTTGCGGCAGCTAGCGGGATTTGAGATTTTTGAGCAGATGCGGAAGGAAGCAAACGAACTCGCAAAGTTGCTGAAACAGGAACGGGAAATGGTGGAAAGGCAGTTAGCTGAGTTGAGTGCGCCGACGGCGGATGAGGTGGCTCAAAGACGATCGCAACTTTTGATTTTAGAGCAGCAGTTGCCGGAGTTCGATCGCGCTGTGATGAAAGCTCAAAAGGATCTAGATGAAGAGGAACAGCTATTTTCGCAAATCGCTCGCTGGCAAGAGCTGCAACAAGAACTGGCTGAATTAAATGCTAGTTCCGCTGAGATGACAATTTTAGCACAGCGTTTAGAAAGAGCGCAAGCTGCCAATCATTTACAGGGAGATTGGGCTTTAGTGCGATCGGCTCGCAGTCAACATGAAACTGCCGAAAGTGCTGCGGTGGCAGCGCGAGAGCGGTTAATTAAAGCTCGCTCAGAGCTGGCAGCAGAGCAGCAGCAACTTGATGCGGCCAAAGCCAAATCAGAGGCATTAGCTGCGCAAATTAAGGCTCGCGAAGATGCTCTGGCTGCTGCTAAAGTATATGAAGAACAGCGCGCTCAATTAGAAACAGAAGTTGCGCGCGCCCAAAAAACTCAACAGGAAAAACTCCGCTTTTTTAAAGCAGCAGATAAAGAACTGCAAGCTGCTAACACTAAAATTCAGGCGGCTGGTTTTCGAGTTACTAAAGCAGCGGGACTGCTCGAACAATATTCGCCCGGAGGAAAGCGTTTAGAGCAATTGCAGCAAATTGCACCCTTATTGATGGAATTTGAGCTAATTGCCAAGCAGGGAAAAAGTCAGCAGGAACAGTTGAATAAATCAATCGCAGAGAGGGAAAGATATCAACAGCATTATGTGCAGGTTGTTGCTAATTTAGAAGCCGCCGCAATCAAGCTGAAAAAGTGCGGCGGCGAGTTAGAAGCGGCGGAAACAGCTAATGCGGAAGCGGCGCGTTTAGAGAGTGTTGCTGCTGTCAGAATGTCGCTGGATTCTGGCGATATTTGCCCGGTGTGCGGGGGGGTGCATCCTGAGAGCGATCGGCTCCCTCCTTTGCCCAACTCTAATATTGTCAATGTCGCTGGTTTGCGGCGGAAATTTGCGACGGCAAATCAGGCTTTTCAAGGTGCTCAAATGGAGGCTGCTGAGGGAAAAAGCGCAGTTTCATCCTGCCAGCAAAAAGAGTTGGAAATTGCTCAAATGTTGGAATTAACCGCGAATAGAGTTGCCGAATTGCAGCAGCAAATCACTCAAGTTCTGGAAAATCCTCAGTGGGAAGTCTTGCGGTTGCAGCAGGAGTTGGCAATGCTTAAAGAGAGCGATCGCCAATACCGCGAAATCGAACAGCAGTTCCAACTGGCATCATTGGAATATGATAATTTTCAACAAAGATTTAATTTTGCAGCGGCGACTCAAGCAGCTAAACAGCAAGAATATCAAGATGCGATCGGCGAATCAGACCGCCGGCAGCAGCAGTTGCAAAGTTGTGTAAATGCGCTTTATCAAATTACCGAATATCAACCTTATGCTAATTTAGCAAAAGCCTTAGAAGACGACAAGCAAGACTTGGCAAATCTGGTGAAAGTTGCCGAAAAATCTTATCAAACTGCTCAAAATACTGCTATTCAAGCAGCAGAGAGAGAGCAACAAGCTGGAGAGGTTTTTGGACAAGCCCAGGCCCACAAACAGCAGTTAAACCTGGATTGGTCAGCAAAATTAACAGCGGCTGATTTCACAGAAGAGACATTTTTAGCAGCGGTTGCGACAGTTAAGGAACAATCGCAATGGGAAAATGCCATTCGCTCTGTGCGCGAGTCAAAAATTCAGTTAGAGACGCGGGCGAAAGATTTGAGCGAGGCGATCGCAGGCAGGACTAGCGATGAAAATACTTTAGCACAAGTGCGTGCTGCAAAACACACCGCCCAAGAAAATCTAAAACAAGCCAACAAGAACCGCGCCGAACTTTTAGCTTGGATTCAAGTAGCAGCCCAAAATCTCGAACAAGCCGAAAGACTGTCACAGCAAATCAAAAATTTCACAGAACAAGAGCAAACTTATCACACCTTAGCGCAGAATCTCAAATCCAACGAATTTCAATCCTACATTTTAGAACATTTAGAAGCAGAATTAGTCGGCAGCGCCACATTAATTTTGCAAGAATTAACCGAAAATCGCTACAAATTAAAAAACCAAGACGGCGAATACTGGGTAACAGATAATTGGAACGGCGGTGAAGCTAGACGAGTGCGAACACTTTCCGGTGGCGAAACCTTTGCCACTTCCTTATCAATGGCTTTAGCTTTGTCAGAAAAACTGTCTCAAGGAACTCAGTTGGGCAGCTTGTTTCTAGATGAAGGATTTGGCACTTTAGACACCGAAACTCTCGAAAGCGTTACTCAAATTTTAGAATCTTTGCGGCAGCGAGAAAGGCTGATTGGAGTGATTACCCACGTTCGAGGATTAGGCGAAAGATTGCCCGCACAAGTTAAAGTATACAAATCGCCGCAAGGTTCTACAATAGAAATTGAAAGAGTTTAACTCTCTGCTTGTTGCGATATATTGTATTTTTTCTAGGATTGTGTTTCTTCTTCTGTAAAGATGGGAGGCCACAATTCAGAAACCGGCAATTCCCAACCGGGGAAAAGTTCTGGTACTGTTAAGATATCGCCATTTTGTAAGATTTGTGGTTCGCCAGCAGAGCGATAAATCTTCACTGTTTCTTCATCAGGATCGATCGCAATTCCGACAATCGCTCCGAGCTCAACAAACTTCAAAACCTTGGTTTCGATTGGCTGTATGCGATCGCTTTGAGATTTAATCTCTACCACCAAATCGGGGACAAGTTGTCCGAAATAACGGGGACTTTGGCGCAATCGTGCGGCGCGCACAAAAGAAACATCGGGTGCTTTGACGTTAGTATCTGGCATAATAAAGCCGCCTGCGGAGTCAAAAACTCGTCCGAGACGGCGGGGATTTACCCAAGCGAAAAGAAAGGCAATGAGACGGCTGCTGATTTCACTGGATACGATGTCAGATGGGCCCATAATTGAAAGTTTCCCGCCTTCTAGTTCAATTTGGTAATCTAAACCAGCTTCAGAAAAAGCAGTTTGAACTTGCTCAACATCTTTGACAGTCATCGTTGACATAGGAACTTTCTCCTGTTATGAGCTGATATTTCATTTTAGCACGATTTTGCGGTAGCATAAATTATCAGATAACGCCGTAAATAACAAATTTTATATGAAAATTAATCCAACTCGAATGCAATCGGTACAGTCGCCAATCATTCCAGTAGTAGGCGAACTGATCCGCCAAAATCCGGGAACGATATCTTTAGGACAAGGCGTAGTTTACTACAATCCGCCACAAGAATCATTTGAGAAAATCCCCGAATTCTTCGCAAATCCCGACAATCACAAATACAAAGCCGTCGAAGGACTTCCACAATTACAAGCTGCAATCGCAGCGAAACTCAAAACAGATAACGGCATAGAAATTAACAGCAGAAACTGCGTTGTTGTTACCGCCGGCAGCAACATGGGATTTACCAACGCGATTCTTGCCATCACTTCAGCGGGGGACGAAGTTATTATTCAATCCCCTTATTACTTCAACCACGAAATGGCGGCAGTTATGGCAAATTGCCGTCCCGTAATTGTAGAAACAGACGCCAACTATCAACTCAATATCGCTGCTATAAAAAAAGCAATTACCGAGAAGACGCGAGCAATTGTCACCATTTCACCAAACAATCCAACTGGCGTTGTTTATTCTGCTGAAGCACTCCGGGAAGTTAACGAAATTTGCCGCCAGCACCACATCTATCACATCAGCGACGAAGCTTACGAATATTTTACTTATGAGGGAGTTAAACACTGTTCTCCCGCAGCTTTTCCCGACAGCAGCGAATACACAATTTCTTTGTTTACCCTCTCCAAAGCCTACGGTTTTGCGAGTTGGCGGATTGGGTATATGGTAATCCCAGAACACTTGCTCGTTTCAGTGAGGAAAATTCAAGATACAATCTTAATTTGTCCGCCGGTGATTTCCCAGTATGCAGCCCTGGGAGCCTTGCAAGTTGGTAGAGGTTACTGCGATAATTATGTAAGGGCGATCGCCTCCGCGAGACAAATCGTATTAGACGAACTCAATACCATCCAAAACTTGTGTACAATTTCCCCAGCCTGCGGAGCATTCTACTTTTTCTTGAAAGTTGACACTGAACTCGATACAATGGAATTAGTCGAACAATTAATTCGCGAATATCACGTAGCAGTGCTTCCCGGTACAACATTCGGCATGGATAGCGGCTGCTATTTACGCGTTGCTTACGGTGCTCTGGAAAAAGCAACCGCCACCGCAGGTATTAGGAGATTAGTTAAAGGCTTGAAGACAATTTTAAATAACTAAAATAGGAGATTTAAAAATGATTGCAACTAACTTGAAAGCAAATACAAATATTCAAGATACCTCCGCTGCAAAACTGGCAGACTTGCGCGATTTGATGGCAGATTACGACTTAGATTGCTATTTCATCCCAGCAGTTGACGAACACTTAAATTTATCAGTTCCAGCAGCCAAGCAACGGCGAGCTTGGCTCTGCGGTTTTACGGGTTCCGCCGGCGATTTGTTGGTTGGCAAAAATTCCGCTTGGTTGTTTGTGGATTCCCGCTATTACGAACAAGCAGAATTGCAAGTCGATACTGGAATTATTCAAATATCGAAACTCGGCTTAGAAGGAAATTTAACCTTAATTGAAACTTTAGAAAAACTGGCTGTAGAATCGGCAGAAAAATTAACTAAACTTCGCATGGGTTTTGACCCGTTTACTGTAGCGACAGAGCAATATCAAAATTGGGTGAAAAAATTCGCGAATGCAGAGATTGAGATCGTACCAATTCCGGAGAATTTGACAGACAAAGTGCGATCGCAAAATCCTTGGCAAACAGCAGAGACTTTACCCGCGATTGATGCAGAGCCGATATTTAGCTTACCTGTATCCTTGACAGGAGAAACCGCCGCCGAAAAATTAGCTAGAGTCAGGGAAGCGATGCAACTCGCCAACATCGACGTGCTACCGATTACCAACCTCAATCAAATAGCCTGGCTGTTCAATCTCCGAGGCTCGGATATTCCCCACATCCCCATTTTCATATCCTATGCCATTGTCACCGCAGATTCAGCGTTTTTGTTTACAAATCCCGATCGCGTTTCAGCAGAAATCAAGCAAGAATTGCGGGCGGATGTAACTTTACTTCCCTACGCAGACTATCCGCATACATTAGAAACTTGCGTAAATTTGCCAAATAAAGTTCGGGTACTTTTAGACCCGAAACACAGCACAGCAGGCACGTACCAGTTAATCTTAAACCAGCAAGAAGCGCAGTTCTACAACATCGAAATAGTTTTTGAAACGAATCCCATCGAAGGGATGAAAGCTCGCAAAAATCCCGTAGAAATCGAGCAGATGAAATCAGCTAATTTCAAAGCAAGTCGAGCGAAAACTTTTACTTTAAAGTGGTTGACAGAACAGCTAGAAAATGGTAAGGTAGTGACCGAGTTTGATGTCAAAGAAAGCATCGAAAATTTTTACCAGCAAGAAACAGATTTTCAGACTTTAACTTTTAGAACGATCGCCGGTGCGGGAGCCAATAGCTCGATCGTACATTACGGAACCCCCAGCCCAGAAATAACGTTAAAACCGGGGGAAATGCTGTTATTGGACTCAGGCGCGCAATATTTAGCAGGTACAACCGACGATACGAGAACAGTAAGTATCGGAGAACCGACGGCGCTACAAATAGAACACTACACCACAGTCTTAATCGCCCACATTAACTGTGCAATGCAGCAATTCCCTAAAGGAACAACGGGAGCGCAATTAGATGCGATCGCCCGTGCGGTATTATGGCAAGAACAGCTAGACTACGGACACGGTACCGGGCACGGAGTCGGCGCGTTTTTAGCCGGTCACGAAGGGCCCAACGGCATCAGCAAATCTGTGCAGTATCCCCTGGAAGCCGGAATGGTAACTAGCATTGAACCGGGATATTACGAACCGGGATGGGGCGGAATTCGCATCGAAAATCTCTATGTTGTCAGGGAAATGCCATCAAAAAATGATACGGTTTGGTACAGATTTGAACCGCTGACGTATATTCCGTTTGAGCGCAAATTAATAAATGTCGATCGGCTGTCACAGACTCAACTAGCATGGTTGAATCATTATCATGCTGCTGTAGTCGAGAAACTCGCGCCCGTAGTGGATGCAGCAACAATCGCCTGGTTGAAAAAAGCCTGCGCTGTATTAGGTAAAATTCAATAGGTTTAGTTAAGCCAGATCCCCCCTTAAAAAGGGCGGGAAAATAGCTGCATCAAAGTCAACCCCTACTCCCCTTTTTAAGGGGAATTTAGGGGGATCTCCGAGCAAGAAATAGTCCTCTCCCCAGCGTATTGGATTATAAATTCGCCTTAAGCAAACGTCTTTTCAATCCAGAGCGACTGCTATATTTATTATGCAGTTGTTGAAGCCGTGTTAAAAACTTAATTTGCTGCTTTTGATAATCAGCCAAATCTCGGAGTTTTAAAAGTAACGGCACTACTTCGTCGTAAGATTTAGAAGTTCCTTTTTGAATAAGAGCGTCTATATCTTCCCAAGCAGCCGTTTCTCGCTTAGCCAAAGCTTCTAATTCTCTGATTCGTGCAGCTTTAGCTTCCTGTTCTATTCTGTATTCTTCCTTTTTTTCTTCCTTTTTTGCGCTTGCTAAAAGCTGACTAATTGTTCGTTTTCCGGGATTTTGCTTTTGCCTAAATTCTATTATTTCTGATAATTTCTTACCCAATTTTATAGACAGATTAGATTCTTCCTTGAGTAACCGCAGTAAAAAAGTATCAACTTCAGAACGTTCAAGTTTTTTGATAGCTTCTTTGATGCTACTTTCGGGAATTGAATCTTTAGTAACACTCGCACTAATTGCAGCTTTCAGTAGATGCTCATCCACTTCAAAAATATCGATAAAAGCCTGTAACGATGAAGATAACTTACCGAAATTAGGAGGAACAGGTGGCTCTAGTCCTTCTCGATCATCATTTGCATCATCATTTTCATCATCATCATCTCGCTCATCTTCATCTTCGTCGTCGAGTTCATCAAGATAGGTAATCCCTTTCAGCCAAGCCAAATAAAGTAAACGATAATCTCCCTGCAAAATTTCCTGGCGCAAACCTATCAAAGAGGATAAATTTCCTTCTCCCTCTATCCACCCATCAAAACCTTCTTCCTCATTAATAGAAATCTCTAAAATGACAAAATTATTAATTTCCGAAACCTCAACTATATCTTCAACGCAATATTTCTGCATCAGTTCAATATCAATCAAACCTTTGGGAAAACGAAACATTAATTGTAATGATCCCCAATTAGCTATGTAAAACATAGCATCGAAATATTTGATTAATAATTGTTTTTCTTGGCCCGGTAAGTCTCCATAGCTATAGACAAAAATAGCTCTACTAGAGCTGATTTGCGCGCGACTAGAGAGTTGGCTGAGTGCTTCTTGTTCGGATTGAGTCAAACGTCGATCGACGCTTTGAAACTCGTAATATTGATATTCGCTCATTTTGGGTTATTGCAAGTACATAGAAGAGATATCAAAGGCTTCTTCAGGCGTACCGTAGAAACTGCCATTTCTGAACATACAAGGCTCGTATTTTTCACTGCTATAGGCGTAAAACCCCAGAGTCCAAGCTTCTTCATCACTAAAGTAACGCAGCCGACACAGGTGAAGGGGGGTATTTCGCCTTCGTTCTAAATATTCTTCACGAGATATGCGAAGCTCTTTGCTCGGAAAATCTAGGGGGACATCAGGTTCTGTATAGGCATCAATGTAACAAAACTGACTGCGAAAGCGGATGCCTAGGCGAGTGTACTTACCAGCGTAGTTAGCAGCAGCATAATCGAGAATACGCTGCTTCACCCGTTCTTGAACTGCCGGAGGGATTTTAACTCCGCCTGAATGTGGATCTTTTACCCAAGGGGACATTTCGCTGCTCCGGTACAGTGCTGACAAATTTAGTTTAGAATAGCTTGCTAACCTGAGTTGCTAACATTTAATCAAACTTGATAATCAGACGCTCAAGTTGGCGATCGCCAGATTCAATATAGCTCTAGATATTTCTATTTTTGAAAAAAAGATTACGTTAACAATCAAAATTGCTGAGGCGGGTGACAAGCGCCGTGAGACGATCGCCCACGAGGCAAAAAAAATAAAGGCTAGAAGTTTTATCTAGCCTTTATTTCCTGAAATAAGCTGGTGACAAGACTCGAACTTGCGACAGGCTGATTACAAATCAGCTACTCTACCAACTGAGTTACACCAGCAACAAAAACTAATATAGCAAACATACAGCCATCAGCGCAACCCCCCAGACCAAGTTTTTTTCAAATTCGCCCAAAAGCCCTACCCGCAAGGTCGGACACGGCAAGGCAGTTTCCCTACGTCCAAATAATATTGTATGGAAACGGCACTGCCGTGTCCTGATTTCTTAATCGCAGCGCCAAATCTTGATCGTCTCATCCGCACTTCCGCTGACAAGTATATTGCCCGAAGGTGCGATCGCCACCGAATACACCGTACCCGAATGTCCCTTAAGAGCGCTCAACAGCTCCCCCGTCTGCAAATTCCAAATATTAATCGTATTATCATCGCAGCCGCTAGCCAAAGTCAAACCGTCCCCACTGATAGCAACCGAATCGCCCCGACTCACATAATTCTGCAAAATATGCAGCGCCTCATTCATTCCTAAATTTGCTACACCCTTTCCTTTTGGCGAATTAGAATTTAAAATCCGCAACAAACTGCCCGTGTGCAAATTCCGCAGCTTAATCGTATAATCATTGCTCACGCTAGCAAGAATCTGACCGTCCGGCGCGATCGCCACAGAATTCACCCCAACATTCAACCCCGAAAGAGTCCGCAGCAACTTGCCGCTTTCCACATCCCAAACCTTGCTCGTCGCATCCGAACTGCCGCTGGCCAATATTTTACCGTCCGGGCTAAAAACCACCGCATTCACATTGTCAGAATGACCCCTCAAAGTTCGCAGCAACTCACCACTCCGCAAATTCCAAAGCTTAATCGTATTATCAGCCCCGCCGCAGCTAGCAATTACCTGGCTCTTCGGATTAATCGCCACCGAATTCACCTCCATAGAATGTCCCGGAAAAGTACACAGCAAATCACCGCTGTGCAAATTCCAAAACTTAATTGTTTCGTCCGAACTGCCACTGACCAACATTTTTCCGTCATAGCTAATAGCAACCGAATTTACGCGATCGGAATGTCCCGTCAGAGTGCCAATTAATTCCGCTGTTTCTAAATTCCAAATCTTAATAGTTTTATCCCAACTGCCGCTAGCCAGAATTTTGCCGTCAGGACTAATTGCCAGAGAATTCACAAACGATGAATGTCCAGGCACCGTGTATACGCAGCGCCATTTCAGATTTTTAAATTTGTGAGCTAATTCCTTCGCCCGCACAGATGCCGCCTCAGCTTCCTCTCTGCGTTTAATCTCAGCCTCCTCCAAACGCTTGCGTTCGGCCTTAGCTTTCGCCTCTCGCAAAGCCAGCCGCCGCATCTCTCCCTTATACGTTATTCGCTGCTGCTCTTGAATTTCTTTAAGAGTGTCAATATACGGTAGGGCCCAATCTTTAGAAAACCATTCCTGAGCAAATTCCGCCTCTAATTTAAATAGCTGAGGTTCGTGAGTAAAATCGATATTTAAATAATACAAATCCGCTAAAAAAGCAGCCAATAATTTGTGAATTGTCACAATTATTTGCCGAATAATCCGCAGGCTAAGCTTTTCATCTTTCCCCTGCGATTCTAACTGATGATAAACCTCTTCCCAATTCCAAGGCTGCATCGCGACTAGAGAAACGCTCTGATTGATTATTCCCCAAAAACCTACATGAAAATTAACTTCATAATCGCTGATATCGCTGTACAGTATAGCTGTAGGTACGGGAGACAACACAGTCTGCAACCGCTCCACATCAATATCAGAAATCGATTTTTTGAAATAGTCTCCGTAAAACTGAACCGGGCACAAATCTCCGTGCTGGGGGTAGTGCTGGTTCAAAAAAGCTCTCAACTTACCCGGCAGCTCGATATTCAGATTGTGGCGAAACGAATCCGGGCAATCTTGGCTAATTTTTGCGGGAGCAACTAACAGCAGCAATCGGTGCTGCTGCTGCTGCAAAATCTGTTCAGTTTCCTGCCTGCTCAAATTAGAAAACCAGTTGTCTCTGTCCCAAATAGTTTGAATTTCGCTCAGCTTAACTCGAATTGCTTCTGATTGAAACTCTCGCATTAACTCGCGGCAAAGCCGGCTAATTGCCCGCTTATCTCTCACTTCTTCTGCCTTGATTCGATTAGCGCGTTCTTCCTTTACCCATTCTTCTTCTGCGCCAGCGATCGCGATTAATTCTTGTTCTCTCGCCTGCTGCCGCTGCAAATATCTCACTTGTGCTTTAATCCAGCGGGGGTCTTTTTTGATTTGCTGGTTCAAAGCTGAAGAACCAGACGGCTCAATTTCTGCATAGCGTTCGTTGACAGCGCTTGCGCCCAATCTTTCTCCCAATTCAGAGGCTACAGGCTTCAACAGTTCAATTAGGGTGTCTGAGACGGGGCGGGGTAAGGACATACCAGTTAAAACTTTTTCTTAGTTAAGGGCGATCGCGCGAGTCAGGCGCATCCCCCCTGGGGCGGGACTCTTACATTTGGGCGATCGGTCGATGGTATCCGTAAGGCGTATCGTGCAGCCGCGCAAGCTTAGCACCTTGACTCGATCGAGCCGTGTTTATACGGTTTACATTTTACCGCTAATCTGAATCAAAAACACCGAGGGAAAAGACTTCAGGATATTCGATCGACCCTGAGTTCCCCCAATTCGTTTTTTTTATTGCCATTTCACTCGCTCTTGTCTATAATCGTACTTCACAACCATAATTACGGTATTCCGACCTAAAAACCGTACTTTCTCGCTTAGGAATAAATATAATGAGTCCGTGGCAACGCCTAACTCAACACCTTCACTGGCCGCAACAGCCACCCGCCGGCACAAATAAATCATTGACTGCACTGAAAAGATTTGTGTCGCTATTTTTAGTGGGAATAACTTTAAGTCTGGCCGTTGCATCCTGCAGCCAGGGAACCAGCAACAACCCCGCAGCCAGTCCCGGCAGCAGTCCAGGCGGTGCTAGCCCAGCAGCCAACAAAGGCAACGTAGAATTAACCCTAGTATCATTCGCCGTCACCAAAGCCGCCCACGAAGCCATAATTCCCAAATTTGTGGAACAGTGGCAAAAAGAAAAAGGGCAAACCGTCACCTTCAACCAAAGCTACGGCGGTTCCGGTTCCCAAACTCGGGCCGTAATTGACGGTTTAGAAGCAGACATCGTACACCTAGCCCTCGCCCTCGACACCGCAAAAATCGAAAAAGCCGGACTCATTGAGCCCGGGTGGGAAAAAGAAGCCCCCAACGATGGCATAGTCAGCAAATCCGTAGCAGCAATAGTCACCCGCGAAGGCAATCCCAAAGGCATCAAAAACTGGGAAGATTTAAGCAAAGACGGAGTAAAAGTGATTACTGCCGATCCCAAAACATCAGGCGTTGCACGCTGGAATTTCCTCGCACTTTGGGGTTCGATTCTCAAAACCGGAGGAGACGAAACCAAAGCATTAGACTTTACTAGCAAAGTCTACAAAAACGTCCCCATCCTGACTAAAGATGCCCGCGAAGCCACCGACGTATTTTTCAAACAAGGCCAAGGCGACGCCTTAATTAACTACGAAAACGAAATTCTTCTGGCAGGTCAGAAAGGCGAAAAACCGACTTATACTATTCCCGAAGTCAATGTTTCGATCGACAATCCGATTGCCATCGTCGATAAAAACGTCACCAAACACGGCACCCGCGAAGTCGCCGAAGCATTTGTCAAATTTCTGTACACCCCAGAAGCTCAGCGAGAATTTGCCAAAGCAGGCTTCCGCCCAGTAGATGCGACAGTAGCCGCGGAACCAGAATTTGTCCAAAAATATGCCCCCATCAAAACCCTATTTACAGCTCAAGACTTAGGAGGTTGGGGAGATATTCAGAAGAAATTCTTCGATGACGGAGCTGTTTTTGACAAAATCCAAGGTTCAATTAAACAGTAAAAAAACAGAATGCTCAGAGCCCAGACTTCCCCGAAGTTGTCGGGGCTCTAAAAGATTCACTATTCTTGACAACTCAAAACTATTCACTTATGGCTGTATCATCTCCAACCAGCAACCCTCAATCTCCGATAGAAAATATCAAAAGGGCGATCGGCAAAATCACATTACCTTGGGGAATCACCCTAGGCTACCTCAGTTTAATGCTATTGCTCCCAGTTGCAGCAATGCTGCTGAAAGCCAGCACAGCAAACCCCGCCGAATTTTGGGCAATTGCCACCAGTCCGATCGCCCTTTCCGCCTACGATGTCACCTTCTTTACAGCATTAATTGCGGCATTAATTAACGGAGTCTTCGGCACATTAATTGCCTGGGTATTAGTCCGCTACGACTTTCCCTTAAAACGGATTGTCGATGCAATCGTCGATTTGCCCTTTGCACTACCCACATCCGTCGCCGGTTTAACTCTCGCCACAGTTTACAGCGATAACGGCTGGATTGGTTCGCTTTTTGCACCTTTGGGAATCAAGATATCCTTTACTCGCTTGGGCGTAGGTATAGCGATGATATTTATTTCCTTTCCATTTATAGTTAGAACCGTACAGCCTGTTTTAAACGAGATGGAAAAAGACATCGAAGAAGCAGCTTGGTGCTTAGGTGCTTCTAAATTTCAAACCTTCTGGCGAGTAGTTTTGCCGCCGTTATTTCCGTCTATTTTAACCGGAGTTGCCCTCGGATTTTCGCGAGCGGTTGGCGAGTACGGCTCTACTGTAATTGTAGCTTCTAACATACCGTTCAAGGATTTAATCGCGCCAGTATTAATTTTTCAAAGATTGGAACAGTACGACTATGCAGGAGCAACAGTTATCGGCACTATCCTGTTAGGTATTTCGCTGACCATGCTGTTCGCAATTAATCTATTACAAGCATGGAGAAGACGCTATGACGGCTAAGATAAATTCACCCGCTGATTACAACAACAAATTTCCGCCCGCAGGTTCTAGTCGGAGTCAGGAGAAAGCGTGGGTAAAACCAACTTTAATCGGAATTGCGATCGCCTATCTTGCTCTTGTCTTATTTGTCCCCACCCTCAACGTTTTTTACCAAGCTTTCAGAAAGGGAGTAGAGCCATTTTTTTCTAACTTAACATCGCCCGAGTTTCTGCACGCAGCGCAACTTACCCTGGTGATTTCTCTGATAGTTGTGCCTGTAAATACAGTATTCGGTTTATGTGCAGCCTGGGTAATTGGCCGCAACAAATTTCCGGGCCGCACGCTATTAATCAGCATTTTAGACGTGCCTTTTGCCATATCTCCGGTAGTTGCAGGTTTAATGATTGTACTGCTTTACGGTCGGGTGGGATGGTTCGGGCCGTGGCTGGAAGCTGCTGATATTAAGGTGATTTTTGCCTTCCCGGGAATGGTGCTGGCTACTGCATTTGTTACCTTGCCTTTTGTGGCCCGCGAAGTGATTCCTGTTTTGGAAGAAGTGGGAACGGATCAAGAAGAGGCGGCGAAAACTTTGGGAGCAAATGACTGGCAAATTTTCTGGAATGTCACGCTTCCGAGTATTCGCTGGGGATTGCTTTACGGAGTAATTTTGACCAATGCTAGAGCGATGGGAGAATTTGGAGCAGTCTCTGTGGTGTCGGGAAATATTGCTAAAAAAACGCAAACTTTGCCTTTGTTTGTAGAGGATGCTTACAAGCAGTACGCGACGCAATCAGCATTTTCAGCGGCGGTAGTTCTCGGTCTTTTAGCAGTTGTTACCCTCGTACTTAAGGAGATTTTGGAACGAAAAACTAGCATCAAGGAAGTTGAGGAATAATCATCAGTCATTAGGCTGTAGGGTGCGCAGCGTACACCGAACTCATTAGGCTGTAGGGTGCGCCGTTGTTAGTCATGAGTAGTCATTAGTAGGGTGCGTCGCCCTAAACAATCTGCTTGGAAGCTCGAAACTCTCGCAGCGACGCACCCTACCAGATATTGGTGCAAAATGTAAACTGAAAAAAACATTAGGAGTCCCAAATGTTATCTCAAAACAATAGCGAACCTCAATTTGAGCCGATCGACAATTTTCACCAAACTCAACAATCAGACCTCCCTCGCGCTGAGTCAGGAGACAGAAGAGTGACTCAAACCCGCATTCGCATTCGTGTTCCTAAAGAATACCATCAAGAACCAGTCATCTCTAACCTGATTTCGGAATACGGTTTGAGGGTGAATTTTAATGCAGCTTTGTTGGGTGTCAAAACTTCAGATGACGGTTGGTTTGATTTGGAACTTAACGGTACTGCTCAACAGATTGAAAGTGCTCTGATTTATCTCAACGATTTAGATGTGGAAATCTGGAGCAATTCTAATAATCCCGATGAGGAAAGTTGGTAATTAGTCATTTGTTATTGGTTATTGGTTGGCTGTTATTTGTTACTTGTTGCTTCGTAGTTGTGAGGTGTTACTTGTTGATTGTTAGTAATAACCAATAACCAATAACCAATCACTATCGATGGCCATCAGTAATTATTATGATTGACATTGTTTATAAAATATGGTATTGAGTTCGTTTTAAAATCAGAAACTTCGTGCAGGTATTATAAAATATTTTTGTAAAAGCCGGAACAACATCTTCTTTTCAGACTTCTAAGCAATCAAATTAAGTGATTTATTGTGGCAATACACAAAAATGCGTTGCTGTCAATAGATAAGTATATGTGGAAGCACGGGCGATCGGCACAGGAAAGAGCCGATCGCTGCTAAGCTTGGTTTGTGTTATCACTTTGATGTGTGCGTGTACCAGAGGAATTTAATCATGGAACTTGGCAAAGAACGGAAACAACAGTTACTTTTCGTAGATACAAAAGTTAAAGATTACCAAAATTTAACAGAGACTACAAATTCGGATACAGAAGTTATTGTTCTCAAGGGCGATCGCGACGGCATCGAGCAAATCGCCGAAACACTTAAACAGCGGACAAACATTGCAGCCGTCCACATTTTGTCTCACGGCGCAGCAGCCAGCGTCCAAATCGGCGCAACAGAAATCAATCTCAGCAACATTGAAAGCTACCGCAATTATTTAGAAGAATGGTTTGCTTTACCAACAGCCGAGGCAAACTCGAACTCTCCAATTACAGCTAAACCCGAAATTCTGCTTTACGGATGCAACGTCGGCGCCACAGAAGCAGGTGTCGCCTTCGTCCAAAGGCTGAGCCAGCTCACGGGGGCAGAAGTTGCGGCTTCCGATAACTTGACCGGCAGTGCGGCACTCGGTGGAGACTGGGAACTGGAAGTAACTACCGGCAAAATAGAGACGGCTTTGGCATTTTCCGCAGAGGCGAGAGAGGCGTACCCTTCTGTATTAGCCACATTCAGCGTCACCAGCAACGCCGATACCAACACATTCGGCAGCTTGAGGAACGCGATCGCGATCGCCAACGCTTCCGGCGGTGCAGATATCATCGACTTGAGCGGCATTAGCGGCACGATTTCCCTCACCAGCGCTTTACCGACAATTACCGACAGCGTTACATTCCAGTTCAACCCGACCGGCACCTCCGGCCTAACCCTCGACGGTAACAGCAACCGGATCTTCTTCGTAGACAACAGCGCCGCCGTCAGCATCTCCAACCTCACCATTCAAAATGGACAGGCACTGGGCGGTGATGCCGCTGCTGGGGGCGGTGGCGGTGGTGCCGCGGGATTGGGCGGCGCGCTATTTATCAACAGCGGTACAGTCACCATTGACAGCGTTACCTTCTCGAACAACCGGGCGATCGGCGGTGCTGGCGCTGCCGGGATCGGCGCTGGTGGGGGTAACAGCGACCTAATTAGCATCTTTACTCCAGGCGTAGGCACTGGGGGCCCCGGCGGCCCCGGCACTCCCCCCACCAGCGCCCCCGCAGGCGGTGCAGCTCCCGCCGGAACTACAGGCGGCGCCGGCGGCGCGGGTGGCAATACCACAGCGGCGGGAGGCCAAGGCGGTCAAGGCGGTATCGGCGGCATCGGCGCCCCCGGCGGCACAGGCGGTGCAGGCGGCACTGCTCCTGCTGGCGGGACAGACGGAACCGGCGGTCAAGGCGGTCCAGGTGGCGGCAACGGTGCAGGTGGCGGTGGCGGTGGTGCCGGCGGTGCAACCAACGGTGTCGGCGGTGCAGGTGGTCTAGGTGGCAACTTTGGTGGCGGTGGCGGTGCTGGAGGCCAAGGCGCCGGCGGTAATGGCGTCGGCGGTAATGGCGGTACTTTTGGCGGTGGCGGCGGTGCTGGCAGCACCGGTGGCACCAGCGACTACGGTGGCACAGGAGGCGCAGCAGCAGGCGGTGGCGGTGCCGGTTTGGGAGGCGCAATTTTTCTCAACACGGGTACTTTAAGTGTCAGCAACAGCACCTTCAGCAGCAGCAGAGCAACGGGCGGCGCTGCTGGCGGTGCCGGCGCTACGGCAGGTCTGGGTTTGGGCGGTGCAATTTTTGTACAGACTGGTACTGCCACCTTAACTAATACTACGATCGCCAGCGACCCCGCAGTTGTCGTCCCCCCTCTGCTGAATGCCAGCACTACCGGTGGCGGAATTTTCAACAACGCCGGAGCTCTGACTCTCAACAACACCCTCGTTGTTAACAATACCGTCCCAGCCGCCGCCAGCGAAGTTGCGGGAACTGTCACTAACAACACCAGTTTCATCGGCACAGGCGTCGCCGTAACTTGGCTCGACACCCTGAAAAATAACGGCGGTCTTACCCTGACTCACGCCTTACTCGGCACTGCCCCCGTCGGCGCTGGAGGCGTTATCAATGCCGGTACTGCCAATGCCCTCACCGCAGACCAGCGGGGTACTCAATTCGGTCAGCCCTATGCCCGCAGCGTCAACGGCGCTGTTGACATCGGCGCTTACGAATACGGCCCTACTGTCACCGGTCAGAAATTTAACGATAGCGACGGTAATGGCGTTAAAGACGGGACTGATGCCACGGCCACAACTCCAGCGGAAAGCTTTCTTATTTATGTAGACAACAACAACAACAATGTGCCGGAGGCCACTGAAAAACAGACCACCGTTGCGATCGGCGGTATCTACACCCTCGCCGACACCAAGACTAACAGCCCGATTAAGGAAGTGGCAGTAACAGGTTGGCAGCAAACTCTCCCCGCTACAGGCGTAACTCCCTACAGCACAGGTGTTGCTGACGCTGCTACGGGCCGAGACTTCGGCAACTTCAAACTGACTTCGATCGCGGGTAAAACCTACACCGATTTCGCCGGCAACGCCGTCTTAGACCTTCCCACCGACACCACATTAAACGGTGTCACCGTCAACCTCTACAAAGACACCAACAACAACGGCACTCTGGAAGTCGGCACCGATACCGCTGTCGGCGCGGCGCAAACAACAGCGGGAACTGGAGATTATCTTTTCTCCGATATCGGTCCGGGCAATTACCTGATACAAGCCACTGCCCCAGCCAACTCCACCATCACTTTTCCCGCTGCCGCCATTCCCGTTACCGCCCTAAGCGGTACTCCCATCACCGCCCAGAACTTCGGCGTTTTCCAAAACATCACCGTCAGCGGCACCAAATTCACCGACCTCACAGGCGACGGCTTCACTGCTGACGACACGCCCCTCGACGGTACTACCGTTCGCTTGTTCAAGGATACTAACAATAACAGCACTTTAGATACCGGCGACGCCGAAGTCGCGAATCAAGTTACCGGGACGCCTGGGCCGGCTGTTGGAAGTTATAGCTTTACTAACGTCGGTCCCGGTCGGTACTTTGTGAGAGAAGACGTACCGACTGGTTCCTCACAAACCGCCGGCCCGGCTTCTTATACAATTAACCCCGTCAGCGGCACCGCCATTACGGATCAAAACTTCGGCAACTTCCAGTTCGGCAAGATCGGCGGGATCAAATTTAATGACCTCAACAAAAATGGCACCCAAGATTTGCCAGCAGAACAACCGCTAGCAGGCTGGACAATCTACCTGGATACCAACAACAACGGCGTCCAAGATGCAGTACCAGCCGAAACAGGCACCAATGCCGCTGTCACCGATGCCGCCGGCAAGTACCAGTTCACCAACTTGGTAGCAGGCACCTACAACGTCCGGGAAGTACCGCAAACCGGCTGGACGCAAACAGCACCGGCAGCCCCCGGTTCCTACACGATCGCCGTCACCAGCGGCACCGACTCCCAAAACAACAACTTCGGCAACTTCAAGCCCAATAGCATCAGCGGGCTGAAGTTCAATGACCTCAACAACAATGGGGTACAAGATAGCGGGGAACTAGGACTTGCCAACTGGCAATTCTTCCTCGATACCGACGACAACGGCACCCTCGACACAGGAGAAGCCAACACCCCCACCGATCCCGCAGGCAATTACAAATTCCTCGACTTGCCAGCAGGTACCTACAAGGTGCGGGAAGTTCCTCAGCCTACTTGGACGCAAACTACCCCCGACCCGGCGGATATCACTGTCACCAGCGGTCAAGACATCGCTAATATCAACTTCGGCAATTTCCAGCCGGCGACTATCAGCGGCCTAAAATTCAACGACGCCAACAACAACGGTATTAAGGATGCCGGGGAAACGGGACTAGCTAACTGGCAAATATTCCTCGACAGTATCACTCCGGATGGATTGTTTCAGCAGGGCGAGCCCACTACCATCACCGATGCCACAGGCAACTACACTCTCAAGGACATACCCGCAGGTACTTTCCAGATCAGGGAAGTCCAGCAAAATGGCTGGACGCAGACGACCCCCAACCCCGCCCCCGTTACGGTAACAGGTGGAGGTAACATCACGGGCATTGACTTCGGCAACTTCTTGCCCCTACCGGGCACGATCCGAGGTCTGAAGTTCCGAGACAGCAACAACAATGCCATTCAGGATGGCGGAGAACCGGGTTTACCCAATTTCCAAATTGTGTTAACCAATCTGGTAGCTGGAACCCCTGGTACTCCTGCTCCTGTTCCTGTTACTACCACCACAGACGCCAGCGGTAACTACCTGTTCACAAACCTGACGCCGGGAACTTACAGTGTCCGGGAAGTCAACCAAACTGGGTTTACCCAAAGCACGCCCGCCCCGGCGGATATTGTGCTGACATCGGGTGCTATTGTCAGCGGCATCAACTTCGGGAACTTCCCGACACCGACGCCGACTCCGACTCCGACGCCGACTCCTGCGCCGACTCCGATCGTGACTCCGACTCCTGCGCCGACGCCGACTCCTGCGCCTGCGCCGACTCCGACTCCGAGCCCTGAACCTACACCTGCACCTGCACCTGTACCTACACCTACACCTCTACCGACTCCGAGCCCACAACCGACTCCGACTCCGAGCCCTGAACCGACTCCGACTCCGAGTCCACAAACGACTGATTTGGTTTGTCCAAGCGACTTCCCCAGGATCAACCCTCCCAATCTGCCCGCCGGCAGTGCGATCGGCGGCCCTAACGGCGACGATACGATCGTGGGTAGTGCTGGCAGTGACTCTATCTTCGGATTGGGCGGCAACGATTTGATCTTTGGTCAACAGGGCGGCGACTATATCAATGGCAATACGGGCAACGATACTGTCTACGGAGGTGTCGATACCGATACTCTCTTCGGCGGCAAAGGCTTTGACCTGATTTTTGGCGATCGCGCCGACGATCTTATTTACGGCAATCGCGGCAATGACTCTCTCTCTGGGGATGAAGGTAATGACGTATTGTATGGCGGCAAAGGCGACGACGTAATCTTGGGAGGTGCAGGCGACGACGCGCTAATTGGCGATCTAGGTAATGACACTCTCTGCGGCGGCAACGGCAATAATACCTTAATTGGCGGCGGCGGGGATGATTTGCTCTTTGGCGATCTCGGCAATAACTTGCTCTATGGCGGTCTTGGTAGCGATACTCTCGTCGGCGGCAGCAGCAATGGCTTTGTGTTGGCAGCGGACGGAGGAATTGACACCATTATCAACTTCACCGCAGGAGTTGATGCGATCGTGTTGCTGGGAGGCTTGGACTTCAATCAACTGTCGTTTACCGAAACTAATGCCTCAACTGCGATCGGGATCGCCAACAGCGACCAGATTTTGGCTGTAGTGTCCGGCGTGCTGCCCGGCCAGTTATCGGCGAGCAGTTTTAGCTTGCTGGTTTAGGCCGCACTCCGCAGCAACGGAGGAGACGGCAATGCCGTTTCCCTACCCCAAAATAATCGTAGCTGGCGGGGCGGGACGGCCATCGGTCTCGAATGATGTAAAGATCGATCGTCGTGATTAATTGTAGGGACACGGCACTGCCGTGTCCTGATTTCGGGTAATATCAATAGTCAGAACAATCGCCAGAAGGGGAACGAATTCCGTTCCCCTTCTTTGGTTAAATCTGTTCGAGATATTTCAGCAAGTCGGCCATTTCTTGCGGACTCGGCTGAAACTGTGGCATGGGTGGGGTTTGCCCGCTGGTGACTTGGCGGATCAGATCGAATTCGGATTTGCGCTCGGACACTCGGTGCAAGTTGGGCCCGACTTGAGTGTCTGCAACGGATATGTGGCATCCCGCACAGTTCATTTGAAAAATGGCGGAACCCTGAAACTGGTTGCCCGTCAGGGACAGTACGTTTTTGACGTAGGGATCGGCGACTTGAAATTGACGAATTGTCATACTCGCCAACATGATGGCAAGCAACACCGCGATCGCAAATATGGCAAGTCGCTCGATCGGGTTTCTAATTTCATTCCCAGCAAGTTGGTGATTCAAAGGAGTTCAATTTAAAAAACTATCTACAAGAAAATTTATTTCTCATAACATAGCTTAATCGTTCGCAGCGGGGAGATCAAGCTCTGAGACCCCCGGAAGGCTGCTTTTAGGAAAATTCATCTGTGTAAGTGCTGGTAATATTAAAAATAGGTTGTTAAATCTTAACGTTAAGGAGCTCTCATGGTAGAACCGCTACTTTCAGGTATTGTTCTGGGTCTAATCTTTGTTACTCTGTCGGGGCTGTTTTTTGCTGCTTATCAGCAGTACAAGCGCGGCGATCAGTTGGGTATCAACAAGTAAAAGGGGCCTACAGTCCCTAAGTCAGGCTGTCAGGGAATTGGGCATGGGGCATGGGGCATGGAGAATTGGGCATGGGGCATTAAATCTGCCTACTGACTTCTTCCCTCTTGCTTCTTCCCTCTTCCTTGTATCCGTTACATCCCGTACACTGCTCGTTGCCGAACTTCCCTCTTGTATCCGTTACATCCCGTACACTGCTCGTTGCCGAACTTCCTTCGTTAAAGATACCGATCGAGAATAGCAGCAGTTTCCAGGCCTGTTTTTTCCCAGCTAAATTGTTTTGCTCTAGCCAAACCGAGATCCCGCAAGTGCGATCGAACTTTAGCATCCACTGCAAGCTGGTGCATAGCAGAGGCAATTTCCTCGACGCTGTAGGGGTTGACTAATAATGCTGCACCACCCGCCACTTCTGGCATTGAAGACAGGTTAGAGGTGATGACAGGAGTGCCGCAGGCCATTGCTTCAAGCACGGGGAGACCGAATCCTTCCCAAAGACTGGAGAAAACCAGGGCGATCGCCCGGTTGATGACTTTGGGCAAGTCTGCTGCGGGGAGGTAATCTAGAAATTTTACCCGATCGAACAATCCCAATTCTTGAACCTGCGCTTTCAGCAGCGGCGTATAGCGTTTGTCTTCCGAACCTGCAATCCACAATTCGTACTCGGAATTATCGCGCAAAGCCGCAAAAGCTGCTACAACTCGCTGCACGTTTTTATGGGGATTGTGGCGGCCGATATAAAGAAAATAATTGCTGGTTGGCAAGTCTAAAAATCGAAAAAAATTGGCATCGTAGCCGGGAAAAATTGGCGATATTAAAGAAGTTGGAATCTTGCAAAAATCAGCGATATCTTTGGCCGTTGATTCTGAGTCGCAGATGACGTGTTGGGCCTGGCGCAGCACTTGGGGAATGTAATACTTGTGATAAGGTGTCAGAGGATCGAAGCGGCGGGGAAATCGCAGTGCAATTAGATCGTGTACTGTAATTATATAGCGGCAACCTGCAAATAAAGGAGCTTCGGGAATGGGGGAAAATAAAAGGTTAGATTTTAGCTGTTTGTAAATTTTTGGGAGTTGGGTTTGCGTCCACAGCAATCGGTTGATGTGTCCTTTTGTTCCTTGTTCGGGTGTTAGGTTTGCGGGGATTTGGTAGCAGTTGTTATTGGGAAATTTTTCGGCGGTGAGTAAGGTTGGGTTGAGGGATTTTAGGTGGGGAAATAGGTTTTTGGCGTAGATGGCTAAGCCGGTTGGTTTGGAAATTAGGAAGGAGAGGTTGATTAGTAATTTGGATTGGGGATTGGGCATGGGGTAATAGGTAGATTGCGGTTTTTTGGTGTTTTTTTTTTATTTAACCGCAGAGGGCGCAGAGGGCGCAGAGAGGAAGAGAGGGAAAATTTAAAGGTATTGTTGTAAGATGTTGGCGGTTGCTGTTCCGGTTTTGTGCCAGCTAAATTGAGCCGATCGCGCTAAACTAGCTTTTTTTAAGTTCGATCGCACTTTTGAATCTGTGGCTACTGTTTGCATGGCTGCGACGATTTCTCCGACGATGTAAGGATTGACTAATAATGCGGCATCTCCGGCTACTTCTGGCATTGATGACAGGTTGGATGCGATGACGGGTGTGCCGCAAGCCATTGCTTCTAAAATTGGCAAGCCGAATCCTTCCCAAAGTGTAGGGAAAACTAGGGCGATCGCCTGATTCATCAGTACGGGCAATTGAGAATAGGGAACGTAACCGAGAAACTTTACCAAAGATTGTAAACCCAATTGTTCAACTTGTGCTATTAACTGTGGCGTGTAGGCATTGGGAGGCCCGGCTAGCCATAATTCGCAGTTGGCGCGATCGCCCAAACTCGCAAATGCAGCAATTAATCTTTCCAAGTTTTTGTAAGGATCGTGTCTGCCGGTATAAAGAAAATAATTTTTGGCTGGCAAGTCGAGATATCTAAAATTAATATTATCGCAAGCTAGGGGAATGGCGGTCATTTTCTGACGCGGAATCTGGAAAAAGTTAGCAACATCGATCGCCGTTGCTTCAGAATCGCAAATAATATGTTCTGCTTGGCGCAAAACCTGCGGTATGTAGTAGCGGAAATAAGCTGTCAATCGCGAAAACCGTTGGGGAAACCGCAAAGGAATCAAATCGTGAACTGTGACGATGTAGCGGCAGCCGGAATACAAAGGTGCTTCTGGAATTGGAGAAAATATGAGGCTTGACTGCAATTTTTGGTAAATTTTAGGTAAATCAAATTGAGTCCACAGCAGCCTGTTAACTTGTCCTTTCGGGCCGCGATCCGGTGTCAGAGTTTCGGGGATTTGATAGCAAGTATAATTTTCAATTTGCTGGGAAGCGAGTAATGTTGGTTCTAGCTGTTGCAGTTGCGGAAAAAGATTAGCTGCGTAAGTCCCGATTCCCGTTGGTTCGGGTGTTAAGAAGGACAAATTGATTAACAGTGAATTAGACATGATTTTAGATATCCGGCGACTGGAAGTCGCGACTACACATACAAAGTCCCAGCAGAGAGGGACTGAAGAAAACGGTAACAAAATCGACTTTAATATTAGTCCTATGCAAGAAGACTTTAGCTTTGAGCCAGGGGTTTTAACCCCTGGTGGACTATTTAATTAGCCTTTAAGTTCGATCGAGCATTTGAGCTATATCGGCAGGATTTGGCAGCCGAATTGTAGCATATTCTTGGTGAATAATCTCAAAAAAACTCTTGATTTTTTTCTCGAAACGTGCCAGTCTAAAGTTCTGACTGCGCTGCTGTGCACCAGCTTGAAGTTCTGCTAGCAAATCGGGATTAACAATTAGTTGATGTGAATGCTGGCAAAGTTCCTCAACGGTATGGAACAAAAAGCCCGATCGCCCGTGTTCGACAATTTCCGGTTGGCCGCCACCGTTGAAAACAATCGGAGCACAACTATTTTGCATGGCTTCTACAGTCGCCATCCCGAAATGCTCAAATCTTTGAGGATTGACTTCACCAAAACCGCAGCCATGCCAAAATATGCTCGCTCTAGCGTAAAGCGATTTTACCTCATCCAAGTCAGCATTGACTTTTAGTTCGATCGCCCTCGAATCTTGCTTTAAAAAATTCTGAACCGTCTTTAAATAAGGATTTTTGGGAATGCTGCTACCGGCTAAAATTAGCTGCCATCCTTGAAGTTCTTCGGGATAATCTGCTAGCAAACTGCGGAAAGCTTTAATTAGTTCAATTTGCTTTTTTGTTCCCCCAGCTTCAAACTGTCCCACAGCTAAAATGATGTTTTCTTTCGGCACTTTGACTGTTGCCATTTCCACGGGCGGATAAAGCATAAAAGTGGGCTGTAAGTTCCAGCGTTTCTCCAACCACTTGACAGTAAATTGACTGTTGGCAATAATAAAAGTATAATCATCAACGGCAAAGTGGCGGTTGCGGAAGGTATTGGGAAAGTGGCAGAAAAATACTGAAATTGGCGACAGCGGTTTCACTTTTTCCAGTTGGTTTGCGTTGATGAAAATATCGTAATTTTTGCTTTCTCTAGCAATTTCATCAAAGGGATTTTCCATATCCTCCGTGATGATACTGGAATCGATGCACTGCATTCCGCGTTTCTCGTAAAATGCCAAGGGAATAATTTTAACTTTGCATCCTGAAAGGTTGAGTCCGTACCACGACTCTAAGTCGGAAACAGCAACGGGTTTGTTGGCGATAAAAGTAATGTCGAATTCATTTTGCAGCAGCGAGGCGAGGGTAGCAACGTATTTTTGACCGCCGCCGATGAAATGCAGTCCGTGATCGTAAATTGCGATCGACATTTTGCGATCGCCCCGAACCACCTGCAATCGAGGTAAAATGCGATCGACCTTCATCCGACTGTAAATCACAGCCAACTTTTCCGACAACTGCGGCAGTACAGTTTCGATAATTTCCGGTTTCTGATAATCCAGCAGCTTCTTAATCGCTACAAACAAACTCTCGAACAGCAAATCGTACTGTTTGTTAGTAAAAAAGTCCGAAGTATGAATTGCTTTGACTAATTGCAAAGGTTCGTGTTTTGCCAAATACAAAAATCGATTGCGGTTGCAGAAATACTCGGTAAGTTTGCTTCCTTTACTCGAACCCCGATATTCGTGATGGGCGATGGCTGCGGGAGTATAAAGCATTTTCCAACCGCGTTTGTGGCAGCGTTTGGCAAACTCTACATCTTCAAAATACATCACAAAATCTTCATCTATCGGCCCGACATCTTCCAGACATTCTCTCCGAAAAAGCACCGCCGCCCAACAAAGCCCTTCGACTTCCCGTTCTGTATCGTACTGTCCCGAATCTTTCTCGCCAAAGCCGACATCTTGCCAATAAAAATTAGGTAATTGCTGAATGCCAGCGCTGTTAATCCGCCCGTCTTTAAAGAGCAATTTGCCGCTAGTCGCACCTACCTTATTATTAGTTTCTAGCCGTTTTACAAGCATCTCTAACCAGCGACTGTCAAGGGTAGCATCGTTATTTAGAAAGCCGATATATTGCCCTTTTGCTTCGCTGATGCCGAGGTTGAGGGCTTTAGCAAAGTTGTTGGCAGTATTGACAAAAACGCGAACTTTCGGAAACTGTTCGCGAAGGCAATTAACCGAATCGTCTTGAGAGCAATTATCAATTACAATTAAATCGAGTTGCTGTTCGGGATACGCAAGTTTTTGTAGAGATTTTAAGCAATCTTTCGTGTGGCGCAGACCGTTATAGTTGACTATAATTAACGAGCATATTGGCAGTGTGGTCATCTTTGATGTTTTATTTTTGTCGATCGAGCAATTGAGCGGTAATCTCCTCTAAAATAGCAGTATGTTGCTGCTGCACTGCTTTAATTTGCTCTATTTCAGACTGAAAAGCTGCGATCGCATTTTGTTGAGTCTCAAGCTGTGCTGTAACTTCGGGATATCCGCTGCTGAATTCCGATTTAATTTTTTTCTCTAGAGTTTGTTGATTTTCTTGCAATTTTTGCAATTGTGTGCTCAATGTGTGCACGACGCGGGTATTAGCAAAATTGTAAATTACTTGACGTTCGAGTACAGGTCTGAGCAATTTTCGGACTATTTTCCTAACTGCAATTACTACCGAACCTAGCCGCCTTTGATAAGAAGTAATGGGAACATTGTAAATGTCGAACCCTGTCTTCAGAAGGGCGATGTCCTCGTCATCTTCATTTTGAGCGATCGCACTATTTTCTCTTCCCAGCGGCGGCTGTGCAATACCAATTCGCGGCTCCAAAGTTTGCCGCAATTTATCTATAATTTGTTGAGTTGGTATTTCTTCGTACTCCAATCTTCCGTCTCCTTTAAATGTAGGGTGCGCACGGCGCACCATTGATGCTAACTTAAGATTTAAACCATGTCCAAATCAGGGTTGTAGCCGAGTCTCGACCCCCTAAATCCCCCTTAATAAGGGGGACGCAAGAATACTCTTATCCCCCCCTTATTAAGGGGGGTTAGGGGGGATCGCGAAGACTGTGGAAGGAAGACAATAGACTGCTATTACCTTTGAGCTTAAGTGGACACAAATAAGTTGCCCACCTTACCTCGAATAAATCGAACAACCTTCCTCTTCCTATTTAAGCTAACTCAATTTGACTGTCATCACCAATCATAAACCGCAGAGCTTTTGGACGGGCCGGCGCATTGGTGAGTTGAGCTCGCTGCCCGATCACGCTGTCAACAATTCGCTGGTGAATGCCAACTATTTTCGCCCCTTGCAATATTACGCTGTGTTCGATATCAGCATCAATCATCGTCACGCGATCGGCAATACTGCTGTAAGGCCCGATAAAGCAATTTTCAATGTGGCAATTTTCCCCAATTACCACCGGCCCGCGAACTGTAGAATTAATTACTTCCGTTCCTTCGCCTATTTGCACTCGCCCGATAATTTGACTTTTGGCGTCTACTTTTAGTTCAGTTGAAGCTACGATACAGCTATCTAAAATGATTTGGTTTGCACTCAGCAAATCATCTTTTTTCCCCGTATCCAGCCACCAACCCTCTAAATTGCAGGCTTCTACGTGTTTTTTCTGATTGATGAGCTGTTGGATGGCATCGGTAATTTCGAGTTCGCCCCGGGGCGAAGGTTGAATTTGATCGATCGCCTCGTGAATAGTAGGAGCAAAAAAGTAAATCCCCACCAGCGCTAAATTCGATGGCGGAACTTGTGGTTTTTCTACTAACTGCAAAACTCTTCCTTTATCATCAACTTTTGCAACACCGAAAGCAGAGGGATTGGGAACGGGACGCAGCAAAATCAGAGCGTCTAGTTTCTGCTTGTTAAAAATTTCTAAAAAGGGATCTAACTGATTCTGAATTAAGTTATCTCCCAAATACATAATAAACGGAGAATCGCCCAAAAATGGTCTTGCCACTTTTACCGCGTGAGCGAGTCCCGCCGGCTTTTCTTGCAAGATATAAGTAATTTTTGCACCGAAGCGAGATCCATCTCCTGTTTTCGTCTTCACCTCTTCCCCGGTTTCGGGACTAATAATAATCCCAATATCCGTAATCCCAGCCGCCACAATTCCTTCAATTCCGTACCACAGTATCGGCTTATTTGCTACAGGAACCAACTGCTTAGCACCCGTATAGGTGAGGGGACGCAAGCGTGTTCCTTTGCCGCCAGAGAGGATGAGTGCTTTCATTGGGTGAACTCTGAGTTATCCTTTAGGGTTTGCAGTGCTGGCTCGATTTGCCTGCACTTGTTCGCTCTCGTTGATTTTAAACCACCGCTACCCCGCTGGCAATAGTTGTCGTGTCTTCGGATACAAATGATTTATGCCGATCGAGCTTTTATAGTTTTGGACGCACAGAATGTCAGAAACCGGGTTTCTTGCCGCAGGAACCAGCTAAAAGCTGAGGTTTTTTGTCAAGAAACGCGGTTTCTCAAGGTCGAGAGTGCGCCAGTCCAGATGTAATGGCGTACCCTTTTAATAGCGGCCGTATCGAGCGATAACTTGACTACCACTATTGTTTTGATTTGTCAACCACGCCCACATTTGATCGCCCCGACAAAAATGCCACCACTCATTAGGATGCTGCTGAAAACCCGCAGCTATCATCGCATATTTTAATATTTGTCGGCGCCGGTGATATTCTTGTTTGTGCGGCTCCTTGCTATTACCAAAATAATCAGGATAAGAACGTTCTGATATTTCATCAATCGGAGAACCCATATCAATTGGGCGATTATTTTCATCCACTAAAGTTACATCTAAAGCTGCACCTGTACTGTGAGGGGGAGGCGTCGCGCTATCCATGCTCGGCACAGCCCAAAATTGATATACGTGTTCTATAATCACTTGGCGTTTGTCTTCGGAAACCGGAAATTCGCAGCCTTGAGCTCGGGCAATTTGATTAAAAGTATAATCTACCATAAATTGCTGGACTTCCACCGGCCGGTAAGCGTCAAATATAAGAATTTGCCAATTTTGATGATTTTGCTGTAGCTCAGTTTGAGCTGCGATTAAACTATCTACAACTCCTTGCCGCAAATAGTAAGGCGAATCTACTTTGCTGTTGTGATAGGGAGCACCCAACTTTTGATAAGGGTGCGGCATTTCAAAGGCAAAATGTTCTGTTGGAATTGGAACTAGCGGCTCCCCGCATTCGTCGATCGCTATTTGCTGATATGGTTTCACAGTACAATTGTGATGACTTTGTATTTTTTATTTAAATGCTCAATCTAGATACTAGCACGGGAATTGCATTTATATCTGAAAATTCGCCAGTCCGTGTTCAGTTACGACAATACGTACAAGGACAGCAAATGGTGATGACTCAGACGGCTTTTAATGAGTTGACTAATATTGTTCAAAGCATAGCAGGTGCATTGGAGCAAGGAAGAGCAAGTCGATTCATCCAGAAAGTGGCTGTCATTCCTGACAATCCCTCGAAGAGAGCATTAAACTTGCAGACAACTAGAAACTTAGGCGCAAATGATATAATAATTTTGGGAACAGGCGACCAGTTGGGCATCACAACCATGACAGCAGATGCTAAAGCTGTGAGGGCCATAAGCGGTCAAGGTGTCGATTTCAGCGTGTACGTCCACCCTCCATATCGTTTAACGGGAAATTAAAAATGAAAATAAAAGTTCCTATTGCATCTTATTTGTCGAGTACCTACAACCTAATTCAGCGTGCTTTTCCGGGCGGAATTAAAGAGGAAGATTATTTTCCGCTTTTGGCGCTGCTTTACGATGAAATATCCGATCGCAATTTAGCAGAAGTCATGGCACACTCAACGGGAAAAGATTATTCTCTTGTGCTGAATGATGTATATGCCGTCGGTTCAACTTATGCACCAGATGCTAAAGCTATTGCTAAGTTGAAAAAGCATTTGCTTGCTTGCGGTTACGCAGAATGGCTAGAAGAGTAACAGTTTGTATAATTATTCGATTCCTGACAAGTTTGCAGTCAGGACTTTAGCTTTTTCAACCTTCAGCTAAAATCCTCAAGTCCTGACTGCAAAAAATCCTAACTTTGCCGGTAAGCAACTACCGCGTAAAACGGATCTCCGCTTCCTATTCGCAGCATTTGCATAAAAGTCGGCAAGTTAGCCTTGCGAACTATTACTTCCGGCTGGCTAAATCCGGGTATGTTCGCTCCTTTGACGGAATCAAAGTAACGCTTGACCAATTTTACCCGATCGCCCTCCGATCCTTCCCGCCAAGCCGCAATTGCTTTTTGATAAAACATCCGGTTGGAAAAGCTAAAAATTGCTACTCCACCAGGCTTTAAAATTCGGTGAATCTCGGCAAAAATCGCATCCGGGTGCTGCAAATACTGTACTGAAACGCAGTTGACAACGGCGTCAAACTCTGCATCCGGCAATGGCAATTTGGGATTTGCGTTCAAATTCTGCACGAAATAATGATTCAGTCTGGGATTTTTTGCCAATTCCTCTTCATTCAATCCGTGTCCTTCGACATGGGCAAATTGCATCTCGTCGGGTAGATGAGAAACCCAACTGCTCATCATATCAAAAACCCGAGTATTCGGTTTCAAGCGTTCCCGATACAAATCGGTTAGTTGCTGAATGAATCCCTCGTCTACGTGCGTCACAAACCGAGGAGAGGAATAGAACAGTGTATCATCGGTGTCGTCTAACTTGGTGCGTTGGTCGGCTGGAAGCAACATAAATTCAGATCGCAAACTTGATTTACTCTTTCTAGTTTAAGAAAAATTAAGAATTGTAAACACACCTCGCAGGGCGGACATCCGGCTTGCAGGGTGGTGTCCCGGTGCGATCGATAATGGTATTGAAAGCTACACATCCTCCGCAGCGCCACAGTCTGCGAGTGTGCCCGCGAGTCCGCCGGGGACTTAAGTCCCAGGATCACAGCTAAAGTCCACTTAAACTAAACTAAAAAGCGGTGGGATGCTCGATCGAACGATCGAGCATCCCATCAGTTAAGCTTGAATTTTTTAGTAGGTTTCAACTGAAATCTTGCACCAATGTCAGCAACGGGCTAGAAGCCCGTTCCACAAAAAGTCAACTGGAGTGTGGAACAGGCATCTTGCCTGTTCTTGAGAATGGTGCAACATCTCAGTTTCAACCGACTTCAGCTTTTAGCCGGGACTTAAGTCCCCGACGGATTCCCGGCTTTAGCATAGCTGTCTGGCTCAAAAAATCTGCTTGCGCCCCCTTGACAATTCCCGAAAAACATCTTAGTCTAATAGTACGAACACTAAGTAATAAGCCGATGGTTACTGCACCCACTATCGATCGCACAAATCTAGCTCAGTGGCACGACGTTCTCGCCCCCCACAGCATCGGCTACCGGCTCAAACTGCTGGGGCAGCTAGGCACTCGCAGGCTGCAAGAGGTACTCGAACCCTTTGGATTGACACCTTTTCACTGGCTGGTACTGTGCTGCTTGTGGCAAGAAGACGGTTTGCCGACTTCCAGCATTGGCGACAAACTGCAACAGGTAGGCGGGACGCTGACAGGCGTGATCGATCGCATGGAAGAAAGAGGCTTAGTCCGCCGGGAGAGAGACACCCGCGATCGGCGCATTTGGCGAATTTGGCTGACAGATGCAGGCAGGGCAATGCAAGAGGTGCTGCCGCCGCTGGTAGCCAATATCAGAGAGAAGTCAATGACTGGAATTTCAAAGGCCGATCGAGAACGCTTCTCACAACTCATCGATATCGCGATCGTCAATCTTTCCTAAACCGACAAAATCGCTCTTTTGGATGAAGCGCAGCCGCATCTACCTCTACTACATTACAAATAGTCGCAAAATACTACGCATTCTTAAAAACCGCAGTCTTAATAAATAAATACTACGCACCCTAAACAAACGGCATCTTATTAAAATCTCAGGAGTCAACTACCATGAAACTCACCAACGAAACCAACCCAGCAGAATTCAACGGCAAAGGCAAAGCAGTCGCCCTCTTAGAAAAGCCGATCGACGACACCATAGCTAAAAGCCTACCCCTAACGCCCGCCCCAGAAACAGAAATCAGCGCCCCCGCCGAGCTCAAAACAGACGCAGAAACAGAACTGCAAGCACCCCTGCCGGCGGCTGCAACACCCAAGAAAAAGTCGAAGAAACCACTGATTTTCGCCGCGCTGGGCATAGGGGCGATCGCAGCAGGCAGCTTCGGCTACCACTACTGGCAATACGCCTCCATCCACCAAGAAACCGAAAACGCCACAGTAGCCGGACACATCCACCAAATCAGCAGCCGCGTCAACGGTACTGTCGGCGAAGTCTTAGTACAAGACAACCAACAAGTAAAACCCGGACAACTGCTGATCGAACTCGACCCCCGCGACTACCAAGTTAAAGTCCAACAAGCCCAAGCAGCCTTAGAAAACGCCCGCCGCCAAGCCGAAGCAGCCGAAGCCAATATTTCCCTAGCCTCTCAAACCAGCCAAGGCAAAACAGCCCAAGCGCAAGGAGATATCGGCAGCGCCAACGCTGCCATTTCCACCGCCCAAGCAGCAATTAGAGAAGCGCAACAAGGCGTACCCGCAGCAGAAGCTGCGGTAGCCGAAGCCGAAGCCGGCGTGCCCGCAGCGCAAGCCAAAGTTGCCCAAGCTCAAGCCGGAATTCCCCAAGCCCAAGCCAAAGTGACGGAAGCCGAAGCCGGAATTGCCGCAGCGCAAGCTCAGCTAGTACAAGCGCAAGCCAACCTCGTCAAGACGCAAGCTGATTACAGACGGTACGAAAGCTTGCAGCAAGAAGGTGCGATCGCCCGCCAGCAACTAGACGCATCCAAAGCAGCCTACGAAGTAGCTGTCGGCCAAACCAGCGCAGCCCAACAAGGAATTGCCCAAGCCAGAGCGCGCTTAGCTCAAGCCAAGGAAGGCGTAACCGCAGCCCAAGCAGCAGTAGCCGAAGCTCAAGAAGGGGTAAAACAAGCTCAATCTCAAGTAGCGCGCGCCCAAGTCGGCGTCGCCAGCGCTGAAGCTAAAGTCGCCCTAGCGCAAGAAGGTATCAGCACCGCCGAAGCCAAACTTGCTGCATCAAAGGGCGGATTGCAACAGGCGCAAGCTACGGGCGAACAAACTAAAGTCAGCCGATCGCAGTATGATGCTGCTAAAGCTGCGATCGCCCAATCGGAAGCATCGGTTAAAGACGCTCAACTGCAACTTTCCTACACGAATATCACCGCTCCCGCCGCCGGACAAATCGGCCGCAAATCCGTTGAAGTCGGGCAGCGGGTGCAGCCGGGAACTCCGTTAATGGCGATCGTCAGTAACGATTTGTGGGTAATTGCCAACTTCAAAGAAACGCAACTGGCAAACATGAAACCAGGCCAAAAAGTTGAAATCAAATTAGATGCTTTTGGTGGCCGCAAATTTGAAGGTCATCTGGATAGTTTCTCCCCTGCTTCAGGCGCTCAATTCTCCTTATTGCCTCCCGATAATGCTACGGGCAATTTCACCAAAGTTGTGCAGCGGATTCCGGTAAAAGTTGTGTTTGATGCCGAAAGCATTAAAGGCTACGAATCGCGGATTGCACCGGGAATGTCTGCTACGGTAAATGTTGAATTGAAATAAGGGAAAAACACGGATGTTGACACGGAATTACGCAGTTTCTTGCTCGTCTTCCATCCCTGCGGATCTAAAGCTTCTTGAAGTATCTGGCGACTGGTAACAGCTCGAAGCCCACTTTTTCGTAGGTACGACGTGCTCTTTCATGGCCGGGATCGCCTCCGGTCTCGACCATAGCAACAGACATTCCAGCATCTTTCATCCAATTGAGAGCGAATTCTATCAGAGCGGTGCCAATCCCTTGACCTTGAAAGTCTGGATCGACAGCAACCATGTAGATTTCACCCATACTGTCCTCCGAGTGTAGTTTTACGGCTACAAAGCCCACGGTTGAACTAGCGTCGATCGCAACCCATACATTTGTGTCCTCCGCAGCGCAGACATCCTCGACAGCCTTTTGTTGGCTCACACGCCAATTATCGGGATAGAATGCCCGGTAGACATCAGCGTTCATCGCGTTCTCAATCGAATCAAAGACCGGAGCCCATGCTCGCAGCGAAAGACGAATGACTGCATCAAGTTGATGAGCGTCGTAAGGTTCAATTCGGATTTCCATATTAACTCCAGGTCGGAAATCTTTGCTGATATTTTACCGGGTATTACGATCGTCCTTGCAATATCATCCGTGTATCCGTGCTATCCGTGTCGTGCTGTTGTTCAGTTTTCTCTCTTTTGCGCGAAGGGCGATCGAACTTTTTTAAGCAACTACATCATGCTCATCGCACATCCCAATCATTAAACTGACCAATCTTCAAACCTCTATTCAGGGATTCTTTCAAAATCTCGGCGATTCCGGGTAAGTAGAACACCGCTGCTTGAAAGTGCGTTAGCGAAGCCCTCGAAGAGGATCGCTGCAATCCGTAAATCTTGCGTGCCAACGCGGATTTTTAGCCGCAAAAATTCCATATAATAATCTTGAGCATCTCGATCGAAGTCAAGGAACTCAAAATCGGTTAGATAGTTAATGGTTTTTCGCAGACTTGCATAAGCTGATATTATTTCATCCCCTGATGTCGCTCGTCTGATACGGTTAAGTCGCCCATACATTTGCTCTTCAAATGTGACGATCGTAATGGCAATATCTTTTGGATTAACTGCACTGACACGCTGCACTATTTGTAGATTCCCCTGCCCAAAAAGTGTGGCATGGTCTGTATCAAATATCCACAAAGTCACTTAGCTGTTTCCTCCACCTCAATTTTATTGGTGGCTTCTGATTCTTCGAGTCTATCGTAATATTCTGCCATTTGTGCATTCCTGTCGCGGCGCAGTTCTGCAATATCTTCTAGCATCTCATCAAAGTGCGGATCGTTTTTAAAGGCTCCTGCCCACTTCATTAAAGGATTTTCAGCTTGGGGAATGTCTACTGTCAGAGAGACTATTTCGACTTTTTTTAGACGCTCGGTCAACAATCGGTGCAAAATTTTTAAAGCTTCTTCTTTAGTAGATCCTGAGCTTCTGCACTCTAGCAATTCCCAAACTATTGCGCTGTAGAGGTCTTCATCGTGCTTTTCAATTAGAACTTGATAAGTTAATTGGGTTAAAAAATTCGGAGTAGGGGTTAATACTGTGGCATTCATCTTTTTTTTCCGGTTATATTTGGCATTTTAACGCATTGTTTTTCAAACATCCAATTCTTTTCGTTATGCTGTCAATAGATGTCAGCAGTTGATAACCCCGCAGCACGTAAAAGTTGTCGGGATTCTAGCCTTTACCAATCATTGAAGGCTGCGATCGCAACTTCACTCTTACTCTCATTACATCTCAACCCATAAAAATATTATTGCCAATAAAACCACTCTATGGTAAACTAGAAGATTGTGAATATTAATCAAAAGTAAAGTAACAAGCCCGGAGAAATCAAAATGACACAGCAAACCCTGCACGGAACCAGCCGCAAAAGAAAAAGAACATCGGGTTTTCGCGCCAGAATGCGCACCGCAACCGGTCGATTGGTAATCAAAGCCCGCCGCAGCAAAGGTCGCCACCGCCTCGCAGTCTAGCACTGCATCAAGGTTGAGAGACCTCAACGATCGCCCTACGCCATGTTGCCCGAGACAAACCGACTCAAGCACCGAAAAGACTTCAGCGCCGTCTACCGCAAGGGAATGCGCCGCAACTCCGCTCATTTCAGCTTAAGAGCTCTGCGCAAACCAAAAAGCGCCGAATTCGCCAAACCGACAGCCGAAAAATCCTTGCAGCCCACTCGCACAGGCATTTCTATCAGCTTGAAAGTCAGCAAGCGCGCTGTAGTCCGCAACCGGATCAAGCGCCAGATTCGGGCAGCTTTGCGACAACTATTGCCCCGATTAAAATTCGGGTGGGATTTAGTAATTGTCGTGCGTCCGATCGCACAAGAGTGCAATTATGCAGAAATTCTGCAAGAATTAGAGCAGTTGTTGGTAGAAGCCGAGGTACTAGATGGGAATTCGAGAGGAAGTATATTATGAAGGCGGCCCCGCGCCCGGAGACTTGATCGTCAACTTGCTCCTAGGGCTGACAGTCGTAGGAATCCCCCTCGCAGTAGGAGCAATTGTCCGGGCTCTGTGGCTGCGGTATCGAATCACGAGTCGCCGAGTGTCCGTAACTAGCGGTTGGATGGGGGGCGATCGCACAGACGTTATCTACTCAGATATAGTCAAAATCGTCACAGTACCTCGCGGTTTCGGGAGTTACGGAGACATGGTGCTCACCATGAAAAATGGCAGCCGCTTGGAACTCAGAGCTATTCCGAAATTTCGAGCAATGTATGACTACATTAACGAAAAACTGCCCGCAGCAGCTCAAAAAGCAAACGCGGCTCAAGCTAAATAACCGAACTGCTTCTTCCTCAAATCAGGATAAAGTCAGTGCGATTATTGGCAAACTCATAACAAAATACCCGCAGGCCAGGCGGTCGATCGACGGGCAATGTCCTAAGATAGAGACAAAACCCTAAAAGTTGAGGCGGCTCGCGTTCAGCGGGTAAAAATAGTTCTCAACAGCAAACATAGAGCACCTAAATTAACTCAAAGCGAATGGATTTTGGTATCTCGTTTCTCTCCAACAACCTCATGCTCCCGATCCTAGATTTTTTCTACGGGATCGTGCCAAGCTACGGTTTAGCGATCGTAGCACTGACGCTGGTGATTCGCTTTGCTCTTTATCCTCTCAATGCAGGCTCTCTCCGCAATATGCGGCGCATGAAAGTAGCGCAGCCATTGATGAAAGAGCGAGTAGATCAAATTCAAAAACTCTACAAAGACAATCCTGCCAAACAGCAGGAAGAAATGAGCAAGGTATACAAAGAATTCGGCAATCCTCTAGCAGGATGCTTCCCGTTAGTGCTGCAAATGCCAGTGCTGTTTGCACTGTTTGCAACCCTCAGAGGTTCGCCGTTTTCGGACATAAATTACAGCGTGAACGTCCAAGTTTTTCCCAAAGAACAAATCGAAGCTGTTCAACCGCAAGCTTTTGCTACACCGCCCCAAAATATTTACGTCACAGGTACTTTTCACGCTCCAATTATTGGCCTAATTCCAGGCGGCGACAAACTCGCAGTCGGCGACAAAACCAAGATTGAATTTCAAACGCCAGAGGGTAAACCTCTAAACGCCGTAGCGACAGAAAACAAGAGCGAAATAGACTTTGCACCCCGGTGGAAAGTCATCAAAGGCGAAGAACTGGTACAAGTAGACGAACAGGGCAATATCACAGCCTTAGCGCCCGGTGAAGCCACAGTTCAAGGCACAATCCCCGGATTGGCTACTAACAAAGGATTCCTGTTTATTGAAGCTCTAGGTCGCGTTGGCGCGATCGACTCCGACGGTACAATCCACTGGGATATTTTGGTGATGATCCTCGGCTTCGGCATCAGTTTGTACATCAACCAAACCCTTTCGGGACAAGCACAAGGGCCAAACGACAACCCCCAACAGGCTACAGTCAACAAACTGACGCCTGTCATATTTTCGGGGATGTTTTTGTTCTTCCCGCTGCCCGCTGGCGTGTTGATGTATATGCTGATTGCTAACATCTTCCAGACAGTTCAATCGTTTATTTTGTCCAGAGAACCGCTGCCCGAAAACCTGCAAAAAATCGTGGACGAAGCAGAGGCGAAAACCCAAAAAGAACAGGGATTAGATGCACTTCCCTTTGAGCCCAAGCGTTCTAAGAAAAAGGCTTGATGTTAACAACAATGAAAGACTCTCAAATGCAGCGCGGACAGCAATGGTTAGAAGAATTGCTACATCTGTCCGCAATTCCGTCAAAAGTGGTATGCGAACAACAAAAAGATTGCTATTGGATGACAATAGATGAAAGCAATCTGACGGCAGAACAAGTGGCAATTTTAGTCGGGCCTGACGGTAATGTAATAGATGCCATTCAGTACCTCTGCAACACGGTTCAGAATATAGGTCAGGAAGTAGAGGAGTCACTTCCTTATACAGTTGAACTCAATGGCTATCGCATCCGCCGCCAAGAGGAATTGCGATCGATGGCAGAGTACGCAGCAGATCAAGCGCGATCGACGGGAGTTGAATTTGAACTCAAATCCCTGTCTTCAGCAGAACGCCGTCAAGTCCACAGCTTTTTGAGCGAATGTGAGGACATAGAAACTTACAGTCAAGGACAAGAACCCGATCGGCGTTTGGTAGTGCGGCTGCGCTGACGCTAAAGAAGGAAGAAGGAAGAAGGAAGAAGTTAAAAATTAACTATTCCTTTTGACCTTTGAATTCAAGAAGTAGGAAGGCAAAAGATTATGGAGACAATTTATATCCCTCATCTCCTCACAAAAACTGAGCGGAAAGAGGTCATTGATTTTGAAGAATTTATCCCCGATTTAGAAACTCTTACTCCGGTGCGGGGGCGACTGCAAGTGACTCACCAAGGAAATTATCTTGAGGTGAAGGCGAAAGCAGAAACAATTGTTACTCTCACCTGCCACAGATGCTTGAAACAATACAATCACCGTTTGGCACTCCAATCATCGGAACTAATCTGGCTTGAAGAAAAAGCGAATCAGCTTGATTCAAGTTCAGGAGAATTTGAAGTTGATTTTGAAGATTTGGTGGAAAATTTGTCCCCTGCAGGCTATTTCTCTCCCAGCGATTGGGTGTACGAGCAAATGTGTTTGGAACTGCCGCACAAACAGATATGTGATACTGAATGTCCGGGAATTTCTTTAACAACTGATGATGCAAATACAGAAAGCTCAGAAACAGTCTCTGACAGTCGCTGGGCGTCTCTGGAAGCACTTAAACGGCAATTGCCTTAGTCAGTTGGCAGTTGGCAGTTGGCAGTTGGCATTAGCTAATAACAAATAAGAAATAACAAATAAGAAATAACCACTGACAACTAACCACTGACAACTGACTAATGACTATTTTTAGCGACGAGTTTGAACTACTGCTGCGATCGCGCTACCCCCTAATTTACATTCCCACACGGGAAGAAGAGCGCGTAGAAGCGGCGATCGCCCAATGTGCCAAAAAACAAGGTTCTCGCGCTGTCTACATCTGGGATTTTATTGACGGCTACCAAGGCAATCCCAACGATGCCGGTTTTGGCAAGCGCAACCCGCTGCAAGCTTTAGAATTTCTAGAAAAATTGCCCGCCACCGCGCCGGCAATTTTTATTCTGCGGGACTTTCACCGGTTTTTAGAAGATGTCTCGATTTCCCGCAAGCTGCGGAATTTGGCGAGACTCCTCAAATCTGTGCCCAAAAATATTGTCATCGTATCTCCGATAATTTCGATCCCGGAAGACCTCAGCGAAGTGATGACAGTTTTGGAGTTTCCCCTGCCTGCGGCGGCGGAAATCAAAATTGAGGTGGAAAGGCTGTTAGGGGCAACCGGACAAGCCATTGAGGGGCGTTTGCTGGATGAAATGGTGCGCTCCTGTCAAGGGCTGTCGATCGAACGAATCCGCCGAGTTTTGGCAAAGGCGATCGCCACCAGAGGCGAACTGCATCCCGACGACGCGGAACTGATTTTAGAAGAAAAGCGCCAAACAATTCGCCAAACTCAAATTCTGGATTTTTACCCAGCCCGCGAAAATATCTCCGATATCGGCGGTTTGGACAATCTCAAAGAATGGCTGCTGCGGCGCGGCGGTGCTTTTTCCGATCGAGCCCGCCAATACGGTTTGCCGCATCCCAGAGGTTTATTGTTAGTGGGAATTCAAGGAACCGGAAAATCCTTAACTGCAAAGGCGATCGCCCACCACTGGCATTTGCCTTTGCTGCGTTTGGATGTGGGGCGCTTGTTTGCCGGATTAGTAGGAGAATCGGAATCGCGCACCAGACAAATGATTCAGCTAGCGGAAGCTTTGGCCCCCTGCGTGCTGTGGATAGACGAGATTGATAAAGCTTTTGCGGGATTCGACGGTAAAGGCGATTCCGGGACAACCAGCAGGGTGTTCGGGACATTTATTACTTGGTTGGCAGAAAAAACTTCGCCGGTGTTTGTAGTTGCAACTGCCAACAACATCCAGTCTTTGCCACCGGAAATGCTCAGAAAAGGCAGGTTTGACGAAATATTTTTTGTGGGTTTGCCCAGCCAGGAGGAACGGCGGGCGATTTTTGAGGTACATTTGTTGCGGTTGCGATCGCACATTATCAAAAATTACGATTTAGAGCGCTTGGCTTACGAAACTCCCGATTTTTCAGGAGCGGAAATCGAGCAAACTTTGATTGAAGCAATGCACATTGGGTTTAGCCAAAATCGAGACTTTACGACAGATGATATTTTAGAATCAGCTAGCCAGATGGTACCCTTAGCCAGAACGGCGAGCGAACAAATCCAGTTTCTCCAAGATTGGGCCGCTGCTGGGAAAGCTCGCCTTGCTTCTAGATACGGCAGCTTGAGCCGCCGGATTCAGGGGTAAGCTTTTGAAGTCAGCAGTCAGTAGTTAGCAGCCAGTTGTCAGTTGGCAGTTACCAGATTTTACTCAACATTCAGCAGTCAACACTCAACAGTTAACTTTCTTCCCTCTCCTTTCTTCCTTCTTCCTTCTTCCTTCTTCCTTCTTCCTTCATTTGCGGTTTTATGAACAGTGTATATAGCGTTTTCAAATTTTTAGTGGGTTTTCTGCTAGCGATCGTCCTGATGGCAGGTGCTAGCGTGGCGGCTGCACTTTACTTTGCCGCTAAGCTAACTACTGCGCCCGAAAGACCTGTTTTTTCCAACGACAAAACAGCAGTTCAAATTGCAGGCGCTGAGCCGAAGTCAACAGCCCAGGCCAGCCCTGTTTCTACATCTAGCGATGCCCCGTCTCCGAAACCGCTGGAACCGGGAGCTTACCGAGCTCTGGTAACTCAGCCGATCGGCTTAATTCTCCGGGATAGTGGCAACCGAGACTCGAACCGCATTGGCGGTGTTGGTTACAAGGAAAAAGTCGTGGTTTTGGAAGATTCGCCGGACAAAGAGTGGCAGCGAATTCGGGTTGAGGATGGCAATCGCGAAGGTTGGGTCAAGGGCGGCAATACTGAAAAAGTTGAGGGCGAATAGGACTTCGACAAAAAATATACTCCTCTCATTGTGAGGGCAGCGAAGCGATCGCAGCGTGCAGGTTGTTCGCCAACGCCGGGTTTTTCCTGTCTGTTGTCTTAAATAGCTAGATACATATTTATCACAAAAAGTCAAGTTAAATTTATTTACGATATTTGGAATTGCAGTCACCAGAGGCTGAGACTGTGAGTGCGATCGCCTCTGCAAAATCCTGAATTTTACATAAAAGCCCAGCGACCAAAAGGTTTCAATAGCTAAAACTCAACATAAAAACTCGAAAATACATAATCTTAACTTATGTTATTAATGAGACTATGTTAAGAAAATTAGCAAAATTTTAAGGTTAGTTGCAAAACGCCGACTGTTGTCACCGCCGCAGAGGCAAGAGTGGTAGCTTTGATCCCAAGATGTAAGTTTTCAGCTTAACAGCTACCAACAATAAAAAATATGTACGACAAACGTCCCGATCGAGATTTGGCGAGTGCTGCTGTTACTGCGGCTTTAGGAGCTGGGGTCGTTACCTCTTTTGCCGTTAGCAGAGGGCAAAATCCTCTGGTAGCCTTGGGAATTACGGTTTTTGCAGCGGGAGTAGCTTTAATTTGCGATCGGTTCGGCTTAATTTAAGTTAATATCCCATTTTTACGAACAGTTAACCAATAAAATCCCCGCCCTATTTGCAACTAGCAAGGGTGGGGATTTCTAATTTATCGTCAGTAACTAATTTTTTCAGACACAACACCATAAAATATTCAGCAAAAATACCCCAAAACTGGTCATTTTCCCCCCTCAAGGCTAAGATATGGCTGCAAACTTTTTTGCAGACACTCGCGTCTCCATCAACAGCGATGCTATCTTGGTTGTTACCTGCAATTATTTTTGAAGGCAAATTTTTTTTAAAAACGGGTGCTTCGCGCTTTCCAGGTACAACTTAGCCTTCGTAAATCCTTAAGAAACCAAAGCTTAGCTTTGGCAGTTTGTCCAAATACCCCAGCCACAATTTCACAGTAAAAAGTTATGGAATCCCTCGCCTACCTCGAACTTGCTCTTGTTTGCGAAGCACCCGCAGAGTCGAAAATTTTTAACGATCCCAAGTGGCAAAACCGATCGACTCAGACTTACGTCCGTTTGCTGTCTCTGGCTTTGATGCTGTCGGTTTTGAGTGCAGCCGGTTCGGCTTTTGCTCAAATAGATCCAAGAAACCCAAATTTGCGATCGGTTCAAGACAGGTTGCGGGAACTCGGCTATTTTCCCAGGTCTTCGACAGGTCAACTCGGCCCGGTTACTAGACAAGCTCTGACTAATTTTCAGCGAGACTATCAACTGTCGCTGACTGGCAGGCCCGATCGATCTACTGTGATAGCACTCAACAGTTTTGCCGATGACGATCGACCTTTTAAAACCTCTTTGACAACATACCATACAAATTATAGGGAACTGCGTTTTGGAGATGCGGGTGCAGATGTTTCTGCTCTCCAGCGGAGATTGAAGCAGCTAGGCTACTTCAACACGCATCCCACAGGGAGTTTTCGGGAAGTTACCATGAATGCGGTTAGATATTTCCAGCGAATTAATCGACTGCGGGTGACTGGAGTTGCTGACAGGCAAACTTTAGCTTTGCTGTTTGGCTCCACCAGCCCGATTCCCCCCGTTACCCTTCCGGGGGATATTTCGGAAAATGGTGGTTGCAAGGGGCTGCGGTTCGGGGACACAGGAGCGACGGTAGACTTGATCCAGCGGCAGTTAAAAGCTTTGGGCTATTTTGAAGGCGGCGTTGACGGCAAGTTTCGCGAACGCACTCTCTACGCTGTGACTCGTTTTCAGCAAGATTACAATCTGGTTTCTGACGGCTGTGCTGACACTGCTACTTTGACTGCTATCGATGCCCAGATGAGGCAAGCTCAAATTACCTCATCGACTGAGGAAGATGACCAACAGGGTAATGCCGAAGATTTTCTGGAGTTGGGCGATAGAGGCCGACAAGTAGAATTTGTGCAGCGGCGGCTGCAAGAATTGGGTTATTACAGGAGCCAGATTCACGGTTGGTTCGATCGACCAACTCAAGCAGCTTTGATCCGGTTTCAGAGGGATAGCGGGCTGTTCGGGACTGGCAGAGTCGATCGCAGCACTCGATCGGCTTTGCGACAAGGCAACAGGCAGGCGGCACAGCCGCAGCCCCTGGTCGTCGCTGGTCTGCGGCGGGGCGATACTGGGCAGTAGTGTCCGGCAGCTTCAGTCTTCGCTCAGAAGTCTGGGCAAAAATCCCGCAAGAGTGAACGGAGTATTTGGAGCCGAGACCGAGTTTGCGGTGCTGTCGTTTCAGCAGGAACGCAATTTGTCACCGGCGACGGGTATTGCCACTCCGGCGACTTTGGCCCAGAGCCAAAACGGATGAGCTGGGCGGTTGGCTGTTCCTGCTGTTGCGATTAGCAGCAGTTTTAACTCTCGATCGAGGATTCAGCAATTACAAACGCGGCTGCAAGACCTCGGCTTTTACACAAGCCCGATCGGCGGAGTTTTTGATGCTTCAACGAAAAACGCCATCGAGCGAGCTCAGCACAGTTGCGGGGTCAGCAGCGACGATTTGTTGAACCCAACTTTTTAGCCCCGGACTTGCGGATGCTACATCAAAGAAATCGGGTTTCTGGTTTCCGACTCATTCCTGAAATGATGTATTTTTCTTAAGAAACCCGGTTTCTGCGTAACTGCAATCGCACTTGCGCCGAAGAGTTTTGTTAAAAAAGGTAACAAGCCGTACTTGAAATGCGAAAAATAGTGCGTTGTCACTCGATTGCATCCGGGGCGCTGCTTCCGTGCTGGGCGATCGACCTCGGACAAGACCAATTGCTGGAAACCAAAGACGGCCATCCCATCCGCAAAGCTTCGTGGCAAACCGTATGAATGGTTAGCTGGCAGTCTAGCAGGTGCAACCCAGACTTTTCAGCTTGCTTCATGCCAATTTTCAAAATCGAGTCGTTGTTAAATTCGATCGTTCTATTGCACTGAACGCAGACTAGATGGTGGTGGTGGTGCGGGTAAGGCTGATTTATTTCATAGTGTTTGTGACCTTCGGCTAGTTCGAGTTCGCGGAGGAGGCTCATCCTTGCCATTAACTTTAAAGTTCGGTAAATGGTGGACAAGCTAATGTTTTCTCCGCGATTTTTTAACAAAGTGTACAAATCCTCGGCGCTCAGGTGATTGCCTTTGGGGAGGTTCTGAAAAACGTGCAAGATAGTTTCCCGTTGGGGAGTCATCCGCCAGCCTTTGTCATTGAGTTCGGATTTAAATGAGGACGCGGTGTAAAGTGCCATAGTGACCCTCTCAAGAAAGTCTGCCTATTGACAATAATACACAACGATCGAGATATTTTGCAAATATCGAAGCTTATTGAAAAAAAGGTTGAGGAAAAAATTGGGTTTTTGATATTTTTTGACTTTTAACAAGCTTTATGCCTTGCGGCAGAGGACAGAGAAGTTGTTTAGAAGTTATAAAAATTTTTACTTCAGCCGAATTCCTTCTGCCTTCTGCATAAGTGCCGAATGCCTCGCTCCGCGAGCCGGCGGGCCCACGGGCAAATTTAAGTCAGAGACTCCAGATAGTCCCGCACGCGGTTGCGGCGCTTGGGTTGGCGGAGTTTTTGCAAAGCTTTGGCTTCAATTTGGCGCACTCGCTCGCGGGACAAGTCCAGAGCGCGACCAATTTCTGCCAGCGAGTAGGGGTGTCCGTCTCCCAAACCAAAGCGCATCAGAATTACATCTCGCTCGCGGCTGGTCAAATCTGCCAGCAGTTGCTGCAAGTCGCGGTGCAGAGCTTCTCGCATCAGCATTTCTTCTGGGGAGATGCTGTCGGTTTCGAGCAAGTCGCCCAACTCTGTATCTTTTTCGTTCCCCACTTTAGTTTCCAGAGAAACAGAGCGCGGGACTCGCAGCAAAACTTCTCGGACTTGGGGCGCCGTCATGTCCAACTCGACAGCGATATCTTCGATCGTAGCTGTCCGACCTTTTTCTTGAGAAATTTTGCGCTGGGCTTTTTTGATTTTGTTAAGTTTTTCGGTGATGTGGACGGGGAGGCGGATGGTGCGGCTTTGAGTCGCTATAGCCCGCGTAATTCCCTGCCGAATCCACCAGTAGGCATAGGTGCTAAACCGATAGCCCCGCGTCGGATCGAACTTTTCTACCGCTCGCTCCAGTCCGAGAGTACCTTCTTGTATTAAATCGAGCAATTCTAAACCGCGATTTTGATATTTTTTCGCCACCGAAACCACTAGGCGCAGGTTCGCCTTAATCATGTGGTCTTTAGCTTCGATGCCTTCCGCTTGAATTCTTTCGATCGTCTCCACCGTCATTTCTGCTAACTCGGCCCACAGGCGCTTGCCTTCTGCCATAATTCGCTTGAGTTCTGGCACGTCAGCGACGCCGGCGGTTAAGGCCCAGCGTTCCAAGGAAGGTTTGTGTCCCAACTGTGCCGACAAGCGATCGCGCACCTCAATTAAATGCACGAAGCGCCCAATTAGCCCTTCTTCCTGGGAGGCGACGGTGGTGCGCAATTCCAGCAATTTGATATAGCGCTGAACTTTTTGAGCTTCCGAGACTTCTTCGTCTCTACCCAAGAGACGAACCCTACCGATTTCTTGGAGGTACAGGCGCACTAAGTCTGTAGTGCGGCGGCTGGCATTTTTTTGCAATTTGGCTGCTTGGTCTGCATCCTCTGTCTCTGCTGGGTCTCGATCGATCGGTTCGTCTCCAGCTTCTTCAGCATCTTCATCCAACACATCATCTTGCAAGGGATTGACTCGCAGTTGTTCGTCGAATTCAGCTTCAGCATAAAAAGAGGTGGCTGGCATAGTAATTTTCTCAGTTGCTCCGGGTGAAAAGATGCTACGCTTAGCGGTTATTGATAATTATGATGCCCATTTTGTAAAGACGAAGCATCACCGCTTTTTGTTTCTTTACTAACTTTCCTGACTTGGATGCTGTTGTCGATCGAACTTTCGCGGCCCCACTTGTTTTACCAAGATTCGGGAAAACGCTAAGAACTTTCTGATGTAACAGGTTGAGGGCCAAAAAAGTGCGTTGTACTTGTTTGTTTATGTAGCTAGTATAGATAGTGACTAGCTAAAAACCAGTGACCTTCGTCAGAAGTTAAGTTAATCTTCATCACCAATAACCTGGTTCCCGATCACTTCGGAAAATTAGCAATTTTTTTAATAAAACTTTATATAACTCGGCGCTCTCAATTAAATACCCAGCAGTGGGGCCCAAGTTTAATCCTTACAGAATATCAGCTTCAGAGTTTGTAAAGTCCGCAGTACCGAATTAGCGGCTGACGCAAAAACCGGGTTTCTCGATGTCTTTTGCGTAAGTCATGAGTTTGAGGGGGCGATCGACCGATAATTGTTTTGCTATTGGCTGCTGCTTCCCGGTTAACATCACGCCCAGAACACCAGCATCAGAAACGGGGTCTTTTGCACCTGGCCTGCACAGAAAGCGCAGGTTTTTCGTTGCTTTTGACTCGATCGGGTCTTACAGTCCTGGACGCATGGGTGCGTCGAAACCGGGTTTGTTAACCAAAATACTTGATTAAAGCCCTAAATCTCTGTTAAAAAACCCGGTTTTTTTGTGGGCGAGTGGCTAAGTTCTATCTTACTGAGAATGTTGCTCTGGGCGTGATATCAAATCCCGTAGCATCGGAATTAATATTACCCACAGCTTTCGACACGGCACTGCCGTCCCTACAATTAATCGCGGTAGGGACACGGCAGTGCCGTGTCCTCTATATCATTCCGATGCTAAGGGATTTGATATGACTTAGCTCAAGTTCAAATTGCTAGCGCGGGTAAAGTTTCATCAGTTCCCTCACTTGTTCGGCGTGATACGAACTGCGAGTTAAGGGAGAAGCGACAACTTGCAAGAATCCCAAAGATTCGCCAAACTTTCTCCAAGCATCAAACTGTTCCGGCGGCACAAAGTTTTCTACGTTCAAGTGCTTTTGAGTCGGTTGCAGGTACTGTCCAACTGTTAAAATATCGCAGCCGACAGCCCGCAAGTCCTGCATCGCCTCTCGAATTTCGCTGTCTGTTTCTCCCAGTCCCACCATGATGCCGGATTTGGTGTAAACCCCCGGTGCGAGTTCGCGACTTCGCTGCAATAGTTCCAAGGTGCGATCGTACTTTCCTTGCGGCCGCACCTTCCGATAAAGTCGCTTGACGGTTTCGGTATTGTGGTTAAGTACATCGGGGCGGGCTGCGAGAATAATTTCTAAAGCTTGCCAGTTGCCGCACAAGTCGGGAATCAAAACTTCTATAGTTGTATCGGGCATCGCCGATCGCACCGCTTGAATGCACTCCACAAACACAGACGCGCCCCCATCCGGCAAATCGTCCCGGTTGACAGAGGTAATCACGACGTGGTTGAGTTTGAGCCGCTGCACCGCTTGCGCCAATCTTTCGGGCTCCGTCGGATCTAAAGGTTTGGGCTTTTTCTCAAAATCGATGTCGCAGTAGGGACAGGCGCGGGTACAAGCCGGGCCCATAATCAAAAATGTGGCAGTACCGGCGCTGAAGCATTCGCCGATGTTCGGACACGAAGCCTCTTCGCAAACTGTATTCAGGGATAAATCCCGTAAAATTTCTTTGACGTTGCCGACGCGCTCCCACTGGGGGGCTTTAACTCGCAACCACTGGGGCTTAACTGTCACGTCTGTCTCCGCCTGAGTAGTGTTTTACAAATAATTATATACGAGCTTGCTCAATTTTGACTTTAATGTGATATCCTAAAGAAATAGTGACTAAATTCGGGATGTAGCGCAGCTTGGTAGCGCACCTCGTTCGGGACGAGGGGGTCGCAGGTTCAAATCCTGTCATCCCGATTTTTAAATTAAATCGGATATTCCGCAGCAATTGAGTTTTTCTTGAGTTTGCTTGGGGCGATCGTCCGGCTGTGTATATTTGTGGTTGGGATAAATTGGTCTATCGGGCGATCGGGCGTGTTAATTCCCGTTTGCCAAAAAATCAACTGTAGCGACTGTTTTTGCAAAGGCAACGCCGAGAATAAGGCGTAAAGAATCAGAGCAGCAAGTCATTGTCTTCTCCCTCTGTTGGGATGTTGCACTATGTTTAACTACACTTACTTGCTCAATGCTTATAAATTTTACCAAGGTTTGAAACCAAAGGCAAGTAAAAACACTACAATAATTCTTAACTATAAGTTAATCGAGATTTACACCTTGAGATAGATGTATTAATAGCTGAATAAGCTTATAATTAATATTAGTTCCTAGAAGTTTTAAAATCTACCCAAAAATCGGAGGATATTCTAGTGCAAAGAAGTGGCAAAGCCTTCGGCTCATGCTCTCGCTGCGAAACAGTACCCGCAAAAATAGAGGGCAGCGGAGGTTTATACCTGTGGTTTCCAGTATCGCACACGCTGAACAAGGTTATTTCTGCACTGGCAAAGGCTAAACTTGAATTCCAGCTTTTAGAAGAGAGCAAGTGTTTGTACGTTATCCTTGAGGGAATAGCGAGAGAAAAGTTTAGCGCCCTAGCATCATCCGTGCTGACAAATCAAGAGTTGAAAGAGACAAAAGTTTTGTGGATGCGCGAAGTAGAACAGCCGAAACTTAGCGATTTTTATCGCAGCACTTCCTTAGACTCTTTTATTAACTTCAACAAGTCTGATTGGCTGTTAGATTTATTGTCCGAAGAACGCATTACTACCCATTTTCAGCCCATTGTTTATACCTCAGATACTTCTAAAATTTTTGCCCACGAAGCCCTACTCCGAGGAATTGACGAGCAAGGAAACTTAATTCCTCCGGGTCGGATTTTTGGGCAAGCAGAATCAGCAGGCATAATTTTTCAACTAGATGCTTTGGCCCGGACTCGTGCTATCCGCGAAGCCCATGTTTACGATATCAAAGAACTACTTTTTATTAATTTTTCTCCGACTTCAGTTTACGATCCCGCTACGTGCCTGCGAATGACTGTACAGGCTATTGATGAATCGGGAATTCCTCACAGCAATATTGTTTTTGAAGTAGCGGAATCTCAGCACCCTCCTGATATCGATCACTTGATTAAAATTCTGAGGTTTTACCGAGAAGCGGGATTTTTAATTGCCCTAGACGATTTCGGCAGCGGTTCTTCTAATTTAAATTTGATGCACCAGTTGCGTCCAGATTTTCTGAAGTTGGATATGCAATTAATTCGGAACGTCCATCAAGATTATTATAAGGCACTAATTACTGAAAAGATGTTAGAAATTGCCGCTCAATTAGAAATTAAAACAGTTGCTGAAGGTGTGGAAACTTTGGAGGAGTTAGAGTGGGTGCGGCAGCGGGGAGCGGATTTTGTTCAAGGTTATTTGATTGCTAAGCCGACTGCTCCGCCGATCGCAGTTACGAGGTATATTGATATTGAATCTCAGCCGATATCTGCTTAAAAGAAAAGGTTTGTAGCACATCTGTAAGGTGCGTCAAAGGAGAAAAACCTGGTGACATCGAAATAATCAATGTCTGACGCACCCTACAAGTTAAATTAGCCTTTTAAACGCTCAAATTTCGCCGCAGAAAGCTTTCTAAGGATTCCATTCTCATGCCGTAGATTGATTCTAAATTTTGCACTTCTTCCGGCGTGCAGAAAAACTCGTTAGCTAGCAATACCCGCAAAGTTCCCAAGCCTTTTTGAGCTTGAGGATTCAATAAACCCAAGGCATTTCGCAATCCGTCAAACACAACCAGCGGCGGGTTAATTACCGTCGGTTCGCGATTGAACAAACGTCCAAAAATGCGGGCTATGTCGTCTCTTGTCAGCACATCTGGGCCGCCGACTGGTAAAATTTGGTTGCGCGCGCCTTCGACTGTTGGCGAGTCTGCGGCAATATGAGCCAAGTCGTCGGTACTGACAACAGATGTGCGGTTTTTGCCATCGCCAATTAGCAGGTAAAATCCGGTTTCTCGAAATCTTTCTGCTAGCGGTAACAAGCTGGAAGCAAAGCCGGCAGGCCGCAAAATGGTATAATTCAATCCGCTGTTTTGCAGGTATTTTTCAACTTCTCGCTTGGCTTTGAATACTGCGGAATCTTCGTATCCCCGATCGACTCCCAGTACAGACAGAAATACAAAGTGCTCAACTCCGGCTTCTTTGGCGCAGTCGATCAATTCTATGTTAGCGCGGTAATGTACTGCTTGAACGTCGCCGCCGGTGCCGTGGGTGCTGATGATGTACTGCACTCCTTGGCAGGCTTTTTTAATATCTTTGTCTTGTTTTAAGTCGCCGATAAAAATCTCGGCGCCTCGGTTTTCTAGTTCTGAGTAGCGAGAGGCGAGGCGAACAAATGCGCGGACAGGCTTCTCTTGCTGTCTGATTTCTCGTACAATTCGGCGACCTAGTGCGCCTGTTGCTCCGGTTACTAAGAACATGATTTTTAGTTGTTGGTTGTTACTTACATCTTGCACATTTCTCAAAAACAGGCAAGATGCCTGTTCCACAAAGAGTGAATTTTCTTATGGGGTGGGCATCCTGCCCGCCCAGAAAAGGCTTATTGAGAATGGTGCAATATCTCAGTTGCTATTAACCTTATAACTTATAAATCAAATTTCGACAATTACGGGGGCGTGGTCGCTGGGTTTGATTAATTTTCTGGGAGCAATGTCTATTGTACAGTTTTTTGCTTGTTCGTAGAGGGGAGGGCTGAGATAATGGTGGTCGATTCTCCAGCCGTTGTTGCGGGGAAATGCGGCGGCGCGGTAGTCCCACCAGCTATAATGACCTCCTTCTGATGTGAATTTGCGAAAGGGGTCGTTTAATCCTAATTCTATGATTTCTGTTAGCGCGAGGCGCTCGGCTACTGATAGGCCGACGGAGTTAGCATTGGCTTTGGGATTGTGGATATCTCGATCGTCCGGGACGATGTTGAAGTCGCCGCAAATGCACAATTTGGGGGATTTGTCGAGGGTAATTTTGAGGTATTCTTGGAGGAGTTTGAGCCACTTTAGTTTGTACTCATATTTCTCGCTGCCGACTTCGGAACCGTTGGGAACGTATACGCAAATAATGCAAATATCGTCGATTATTCCGGCTATTAGGCGTTTTTGTTCGTCAAAGATACCTGTGGTTTCGTCGCCGAGAATTGGGGCAAATCCGGTGCTGATTTGCGTTAAGGGCGATCGGCTCAAAATGGCGACGCCGTTGTAGGATTTTTGACCGGAAATGTAGCAGTTGTAGCCGAGGTTGGTGAAGGGTTCTAGGGGGAAGTCTTTGTCTGTGACTTTGGTTTCTTGCAGGCAGAGAATGTCTGGGGAGTTTGTTTGCAACCAGCTAGTAACGTGTTCTAGGCGGGTGCGGATTGAGTTGACGTTCCAGGTGGCGATTTTCATTTTTTGTTTGTTATGTACTCTCTGATTGCTGGCTCGATCGTAAAGTGCGATCGCCCGTTTTGTTTAACTGTTTCAAGTAATGACCTGCGTCCTAAAGATTGCATGACTTTCAAGAGTTCTGGCGGTGATAGTTGCAGGTTGTCTGGTATTTTTGAGATGTCTGCTGGTTCGATCGCACTTGCTAGCCAAGAGATAACTTGTTGTTCCGATGCGGTTAGGCGATCGCACTGCTGCTGCAATAGTGATTCTAAGTCACCTAAGAATAAGGTATCATAGGACAGGAATTCGGAAACACTGCCGCCGAATAAGTCTTGAATCTATGACTTTTTCGGTAGCAACCAGCTAAATGTGACTTTTTATGGTCGAGCTGGGATGGAAAAACCTACTAATATGACTTTATATTGAATAAATTAAGATGTCTGACCTAATCTCAAAAACCACCGAACACCTAGACTACCCATTCCTATTAGTCACACACATGGTATGTGCGGATCAGCAGATTCATAGTGAAGAGTCGAAAGCACTACGCGAACTAGCAAAGCAGATCAGCGCTTCTCAACGCACTCTAGCTGAGATGGAAAAAATTCTGGCTCAAGATGAAAACCACCTTTCTGTAGAAGATTTAGCTCGGAAAGTGTCGCCCGGTGAGCAAAGTGAGGCCATGTCCCAAATGTTGGCGATCGCCTATGTTGACGGTTTCTGTTCAGCATTAGAACGCCAGATGGCGGAACAAGTAGCAGGGATTTGGAACTGGCCAACTGGAGAAGTACAGCGACAGTTGGCAGAAGCAGGAGCCTTCGCTGATACCCGATTCATAGGCGAACACAACCAACAACAGAAAGTCTCTTTCTGTGCGCGTTTCCTTGCAGGGGCTGATTCTCTCCTTTCACGCGCATTGGTGGATAATTTAGCAAAGCTCACTGGGAGCGAGCAAAAAGTTGAGGAACTGCGACGAGAAATCCTGTTAACGGGACCAGAATATGATGAAGCCATACGTCAATGTGCAGTCATCGCCGATGAAGATTACAAATTTGCTGAAGGGGCACTTGAAAGTGCTGATAAAGCTCTTTCCAAGTTGGAAAAAAATATTAAAGTGGCTATCGAAGACATCAAATATAAAACAAGCGGTAAAGGTCAAGCTACCACTGCTAAGGAAGTCGCCAAGCAACTTGAGAATACTGGAAACGATCTAAGTGCCGAAATTATCAAAGAAATGAAAATTGTGCGCGACTCGCTTCGGGCTAAGGAACGCGCTCTCAATCATTTCAGCATCGCTTTTATGGGCAGAACTAAGGCGGGAAAGAGCACTCTTCACGCCATAATTACAGATGGTGGATGGGATGCGATCGGTGTAGGCAAGCAGCGCACAACTCGGTCTAATCGGGTGTGCGAATGGAAGAATATTCGCATCATTGATACTCCTGGGATTGGCGCTCCCGGTGGCAAAAGTGATGAAGAAATTGCTAAAAGTATTATCGACGAGTCAGATGTGATTTGTTATGTGGTCACAAATGACAGCATCCAAGAGAGTGAGTTTGGTTTCTTACAATTATTGAAGGAAAAAGCTAAGCCGCTCATTATTCTGCTGAATATCCATAAAAATCTGAGCGACCCACGCCGGTTGGAGCATTTCTTACAGAACCCTGATAAACTGTTTGTTATGGAGGGTCAAAGCGGTATTGGTGGGCACATTCAACGTATCCGCCGTTACGCTAAACAGCATTATGCTAATGACTACTTCGATATTGTTCCTGTGATGCTGCTGGCGGCCCAGCTTTCCCGCGAACCAGAACACGAAGAGAAGAAACAGGAGCTTTTTAAAGCAAGTCGGATGCAGGGTTTTCTGGATTCAATCCGTGTATCTCTGGTTAATCATGGGGCAATTCGTCGCTCTCAAACTTTGCTAGGTTCTACCGTAGGTGCAATTGATAATCCTTACCAATGGGTGAATCAACAAGCTTTAGTCTATGAAAAATTGACAGAGACGCTGAGAAATAAGCGTGAGGAAATTCAAAAGGACATCCAAACAGCAGCTAAGGATGCTAAAGACTCTTTACTGCAACAAATCGAGAGGATTTTTCAAGATGCTATAGAAGCTGTTCCATCTTTTGCAGAAGATCATTGGAACTGTAACGAAGTTACCATGAAGCAGGAATGGGAAAAAAAATTAAAAGCACTTCGATTTGAAAAACGCTTAAAGATAGCTTATGAAGAGGCTAGCAAAAAATTAAATAAGGAAGTTCAGGAAGTTCTGGAGGAAATAGGAAATGAATTACAGCTAATATCTGAGCTTGGTAGTAGCGATTTCAAATTTTCTGAGCAGGATTCAAACAATTTTCGAGATTTTGTGCGAATTGCTGGAGGCATTCTAGGGATAGCAGGAATTATTGCGTTATTCGTCGCCCCTCCTGTGAGTCTCGCTATCGGGATTGTAAGTGGTGTGGTTAGCGGGATTGTTGGAATGTTTAAATCCAAAGATGAAAAGCGACGCGAGGCTGTTATAAATATCTCAACTTCATTGGAAACTCAGCTCAACACTCAGAGGCACAAGACTCTACAGCAGGATCAGGGATATTTTGGTAAGTATTCTGATTCTGTAACCACGAATATCAACATCTATTTTGAAGAATTGATTTCAGGACTAGAGGCGATCGTGACTCATCTCGAACGAGCAAAAAAGAAGTTATCAGGTATAGAAAATTATCTCAATCGTGCTTATGCCAAACGAATCATTGACTGGTGTGCTGAAAAATATGAAACTATGACAGATGAGTGTATCAACCAAATCATTGCTACAGTCGAACGAGATTTAGGGCGCAACATGAAGATTGTCACAAAATCCAAAGTTCAACTACGAAAATCACTAGAGGATATTAAACACATCCTTCAAGAGGATATTTCCTTTAGCGATTAGCGCTCTCAAATCTCCCAAATAAGGACTAAACTACCATGACTCAGAACAACTCCAACTTTCAAGCTGCCGATGTCGGCGCATTTTTCAACAAAACGCTAGTAAAATTTGACAGCTTACTGGCTCAGGGAAACACATCAGAATTAACAGCTATCCGCAAAAAAGTGGACGATGAATTAAAAGAGTATCAAGAACAGGGAATTCTAGGTGTAGCTTTTGTCGGGCAATACAGTGCTGGTAAATCAACTATTATCTCTGCCATGACGGGACGGCGCGATATCCGTATTGATGCTGATATTGCTACTGATAAAACTACCAATTATGACTGGAACGGTATCAAGCTAATTGATACGCCTGGACTTTTTACAGACCGCCAAGATCATGATGAGATTACTTATGAGGCAATCAACAAATCAGACTTGCTGGTTTTCTGCCTCACCTATATGCTCTTTGACTCGTTGACAGCAGAGAATTTCAAGAAGTTAGCCTATGAAAAAGGCTATCGCTGGAAAATGATGCTGGTTATCAATAAAATGTCTGATGAAGCAGGAGAAGAAGAGCAAAAGATTTCCAACTACCGCCAAAGTCTTGCCGATGCACTGAAGCCTTACAGTCTTGATGAATTTCCGATCTGCTTTATCGATGCCAAAGACTACTGTGAAGGCATTGATGATAAAGATGATTTTCTGACGGAAATCAGCCGATTTCCAACTTTTATTGATGCTCTAAATCAGTTTGTAGAACGTCGAGGCTCTCTTGCTCGTTTTGATACACCAGTCCGAATTGCTCTAAGCTGTGTGGATGAGGCTCAGTTGAGCTTTACTCGCAACTCAGGCGCAGATTCAACTTTTTTTGAAGTGCTGACACGGTTATCTCGCACAGTGCGTAAAGAGCGCGATCGCCTGCGAACCAAGGTTAAAAATATAGCCCTAGAGATGGCTTCAGGAGTTGCTAGCGAAGGCAACACTCTTGCCGCAGCAGTAGGTAGCGATCGTAACTTTGAAATCCTTAATAAACAAGCTGAACTCACCGTGCAGACGCACTATGAGAAAGCAGAAACCAAACTGCAAGAAGTTGTTAATTTAGCAGTTGAAGATATCCGGCAGGAGGTTGAAGAAGTGCTGAAAGGTAATCTAGTCAAGAGTTTTGTTGCTTGCCTAGATAAAAACCAAAATGTATCAGCCCAAAATCCTGGTTCTGGTATGGATGTGGAGCGAATTAAAGGCCAAGTTAATTGGCTTAAAAAAATTGGTGAGACGGCCGGAGTGGAGCTGACTAATTTGGCAACGAGGGGTTTTGCAAAGACCGCTGGACAAGGCTTTCTACGTTCTAGAGATGTAGTAGGAAGCGGTCTACATCAAGGTTTTTTAGCTGTGGGAAAATTTGTCGGCTTTAAGTTTAAACCTTGGCAAGCGGTTGGTATTGCAAAAAACATCGGCAATGCTGCTAAATTCCTGGGGCCTGCTCTAGCAATTGTTTCGGTAGGAGTAGATATTTTACAAATGCAACAGGAACACGAGCGAGAAAGGCAAATGGCTGATATCCGCCGCGATATTACGAGTCAATTTCAATCGATAGCCAAAGACTTAGAAAATCAAATTGAAATACAGCTATTTGAATTTGAGCAACAGGTTTACGGTGAGATTGAGAAGCAAATTGCGGCGGCTCGCCAGAATCAAGAGGAAGTGATTTATGCTTCTAATACTTGGGTAAAACAACTGGCAGAAATCCGTAAGGATTTTGACGCGATTATCCAGTACATCACGAAGGCAGTAGCTAACCCGAATACTTGAAGCTGAAAAAGTGCGATCGCCCTTACATCCCAAATTGTCAAAAAGTGCGTGAAGCGCAGCTATCCCGTAGGGAATCGCCCTAACTACTCGATTAATTAACCTACTTTACCGCGACAGCTAACTGGAACCCCAGTTTATCCAGTAAAACTATCAAAGCATAAATTTCCTCGCCCCCACTCTCAGACAACATCCGATCGAGTTTCTCATATATAACTTTAGCTTCCGTCGATAACTTATTCATCTGCAAATAAGCATCCACCACATCTTTAAGTCCGGCTCGCAGCAATTCTGGTTCTGGTGTTTCTGACTCTAATTCCAACATAACCTCGATATAGCTAGCAGCACTTTCAGGGTTTTTCAGAGAAGAAATCAAGTATTCGTGGTAGCTTCTACTTGTTGGCACTTTGAGTTCTTTCATAATCTCTCCAATATTTTTTAGCTTGGCTAATATCTTGCTCTTGAGTGCTTTTATCACCGCCACATAGCAGCAACACAACTGTTAACCCGATTTGTCCAAAATAGATCCGATAGCCAGGGCCATAATCAATCTTAAGTTCATAAACTCCGGCTCCTAGTGAGCGATAATCTCCCAGATTGCCTAGCTCAACTCGCCTGAGTCGTTTCTTGATTTTAGATACAGTTTTCGTATCTTGAAAGGAATCAAGCCATCCTTCCAAGGGACTTGTCCCATCGGCTTTTAGGTAGTTCTGTACTTCTCATGGTTGAGTTTCCATAATTTTAACACAGGCGATCGGGATTTTAAGGGGAGTGCTAGCGTGTCGTCACTTTTTTAAGCTTTTTGACTCAAGTGCAAATCACCGACAATTGGTAATTCTAATACATTACTTTCTCGCAACCGCTTTGAGAAAAACATAACTTCCAGATTTTCAATTTCCTCCGTGTCAGGATTGAGACGAGCCACAATTCCATAGTCTAGTTCTTGCGATTCTTGCTCTGCATAAGGCGAACATTTTATTGACGTACAAAAAATCCCCAATAGCATCGTATTTAAAAGTTAGTTTTTTTGCCATATTATCTCTCCTTGGGTAACATTTTTTGTTAAGTAAGCTGTCACGATCCAATAGCGCTCTGTGGGATCTGTATCATTCACAACAGCTACTACAACATACCTACCCTTGCGACCCTTACCAGACTGCTGTGAAAATAGAAGAGTATTGCCGAAACGTTAATCACATCGAACCTCATCTGGGTCAGCTAGAGTTTTAGCAATTCTTTCCTGATAAGATGGTAGGAAATCGGGATGTGTATCGACAATATGTAGTTCTCGCTCTTCAGTAAGTTCAACCTCACTATGGAGATATGGACAGAAAAATTGTGTTGTCACATTTCTCCATTCTTGCCAGTCCTAGTTACCTAACTAGGACTTACGCATTGACAGAATAACAAAATAGTGCATTGATAAATATGGGTCGTTTACTTTCTAGGTATCGGACA
>NZ_JAUBPE010000042.1:0-61632 GCF_036700565.1 Microcoleus pseudofavosus SVA1_A4 | reverse complement strand
TTTAATAATTTCAGGAATCGCGTATTAGCTTGCTTTTGTGATTAGATAAACTTATAACCATAAGTTCAGGAGAACCCTTAATTCTAGTAGCTGGCAAGCTCAGGGTCGAAGAAACCGAAGACTACGAAGAAGCAGAAGAAATTAAAAAGCTCTACGCAATTATCGACCAATACAACCTTCACGGTAAAATTCGCTGGCTGGGAGTGAGGCTGTCCAAAAGCCTGTCCGGCGAAATCTACCGGGTAATCGCCGACGGCCAAGGTATATTTGTTCAGCCAGCCTTATTTGAAGCTTTCGGCTTGACAATTCTAGAAGCAATGATTACCGGAATTCCCACTTTCGGGACGCAGTTTGGCGGCCCGCTGGAAATCATTCAAGATGGGGTAAACGGGTTTTATATCAACCCGACAAACCACCAGGAAACAGCCCAAAAAATTCTAGATTTTTTCTCAAAATGCGCGCACAATCCAAACTATTGGTATGAAATTTCAACGCGAGGAATCGACCGAGTTTACAGCACGTATACCTGGCAAATTCACACTACCAGGCTGCTGATGCTGGCCCGGACTTACGGTTTCTGGAACTACTCGTCCAAGGAAAACCGCGAAGATATGCTCCGCTACATAGAAGCACTGTTTTATCTGATTTACAAGCCGAGAGCGAAAGCTTTATTGGCAGAGCACGCGAACCGATAAGTGGCGAGTTTTGCTTGATCTGGGGCGGGTTGAGAAAAAAAAACTTTGCTTCTGATAGATAAACTTTGTACAAAACCCGCCCGTAAAGATTTGTGAATAACAGCAGGTTTTGTAGAATAGGACTTAGGCTAAGAAACCCGGTTTATCGGAAAATATGGGCTTTGGTAACGAAATATCTCGGAATCAACCGGGTTTTTGAGGAATAGTGCGTACCGGCCCCTACTTCTAACTCGTAATATCAAATCCGTTAGCTTCGGAATGATATAAACGGAGGACACGGCAGTGCCGTGTCCCTACAATTAATGGGTAGGGACACGGCACTGCCGTGTCCTCGGTATCATTCCGATGCAACCGGAAACGATATAACTTCCAACTTGCAACTCCTGACTGAGGCTGTCCCCATAACCGAACTTCTAGAAGCTGGGGCAGATATAGCAACCGCGCCCGACGGTTAGGACGTTCTTAATAGCCCAAACCAATGCGGTCGATTGCTTCTTCCTTCTTCTTTCTTCCTTCTGCTATATGTCTCAGAAAGCTGTCCGGGTAATACAATTAGATTTAGAAACATGAGAACAGCGAAACTTTGTCAAACCTCACCAACAGGATGAAACTTATGCGTGTAACTACTGTTACGATTTTCAGCTTGATCGCTCTGCTAGCTCCCGCGTTGACCAGAAAGGCAACTGCTGCCTTCGACTCCAAACCTTTTGTGCAGGAACAGTACCGCAGAGACTTTGCGGCTCCTGCCGATCCGGGTGCGTCGGCATCGCCCGATGCAAATTCCCAAGGAGATATGTTTAACAAGCCTTTTTACGCGGGCGAGCAAAAGCCGGTGAGAAAGGAAAAAACTATCTCAGCGGGAGCTGATGGGCCAGAAGTTGCGGCTATACAGCAGCGCTTGCAGGTGCACAGTTTCAAGGTAGGGACGATCGACGGTTCCTATGGATCTCGCACCGCATCGGCTGTCAGTGCCTTTCAAGAGTCTAAGGGGTTGAAGTCAGACGGCATCGTGGACAAAGAAACTTGGACAGCTTTAGCAGCCGAGCCGGCGCGGGCTCCTGAAACTTTGCAGAGCAATGCTCCTATTGAGAACAGCGCTCCTGTTATCCGCAATCCTGCAACTGCCCTAACCAAAGGCGCTGCTGGTTCCAAGGTGAAGACGCTACAGGTGCGTTTGCAAATACAGGGTTACAATCCGGGCCCGATAGACGGCATTTTTGGTGCTCGCACTGCTACGGCTGTCAAGAGCTTTCAGGAGTATAAGGGTTTGACGGCGGACGGCGTGGTGGACGAAACAACCTGGAAGGCGATCGGTCAAAGCTAAGTCACGAGTGAGAAATAGGGAAAATTCCTGTGGCAATAACTCATCAGTGAACCCGGTGTCCAAAAATGACCGGGTTTCTCGATGTTGACGGATGCTCTGTTGTGTGCTATAGTATTTGAATGTCAAAATGCGGATATGGCGAAATTGGCAGACGCGCCAGATTTAGGTTCTGGTTCCGAAAGGAGTGAAGGTTCAAGTCCTTTTATCCGCATCGAAAATTTAATTGTAAAAAACACAGCTCCAACCAATTGGTAGGGCTGTGTTTTTAATGTGGCTTCATACTAAATCTGACAGAACTTACGCAGAAGAGTTTCTGTTTTCGATTTAGAGAATGCTTGGCGTTATTACGATCGCCACCGCGAAGAAATCGAGCGCATAATTGTTTCCGCTCAAACCGAATAGTAGAATAGTAGATAGCTAAAAGAGGGATTTTAGATATGGGACTGAATGAGTATTTTGATTTCTTAGCACCGGATGATATTCGGATTAAAGGACATCGCATCGGGATTGAGACGGTGCTGTATGAGTATTTGTATCGGGAACGCACCGCCGAAGAAATTCAGCAACTCTATCCATCTCTAACTTTGGCAGAAGTTTACACGACTATTTTGTATTATTTGCTGAACAAGGAATCAGTAAGTCAATATATACAAGATTGGTTGGAATGGTCGCATCAACAGCGAAAGCTGCAAGCAGCAAATCCTCATCCCGCTGCGGAAAGATTGCGAAAATTGAAGGCAGAACGGGAAAGGCAAACTGCGATCCAGGGTGCTTGATGAATGGCGCTTAAATATTTGATGGATGAGAATGTTACGCCAATTTATGCCACACAGCTTCGCCGGAAACGCCCCGATTTAGTAGTTTGGGCAGTAGGCGACATTGGTACGCCTCCGAAAAGTACGCTCGATCCGGAGATTTTGGTGTGGTGTGAGGATCGTAACTTTATTTTGGTGAGAAACAATCGCAAGTCAATGCCCGTACATTTGGTAGATCATCTGGCTCAAGGTTGTCATATTCCAGGGATTTTTGTTTTGAATCAGGATTTAAGTATTGGGCAAAATATTGAGGAATTGATTGTGATTGTGGATGGTTCGTTTGATAACGAATACCAAGACCGAATCATTCATCTCCCTTTAACATAAATCTACTAAACAAAAAATGTGTAGCCTTTTTCCTCCCCAGATTCCTCGCGGGTAGTAAGAAACCGGGTTTTTACTGAGAAGACCCGTTACAGTCGTAGAAACAAAAAAAAACCCGGTTATGAAGGTTTTGATGCGTAGGCCACGGAGGACACGGCAATGCCGTTTCCCTACCCCAAAATAATCGACGATCGCCCTCCCTCGGATATAATCATCGCCGAATTAATTGTAGGGAAACGGCACTGCCGTGTCCTAAGTCCCCCTCACCAAGCGAAAAATCCTGTCACAATAAAATGAAGACTACCGAGAGATAAAGGATATGACGCCAGAGGAGTTGTTGCAGTTAATCGACAACCGCAGATGAAGGCTAGACAGAATTGGATTTGGCGGGGTTGGAGGAATTGCCACCGGAGATAGGCAAGTGCCCTCCGCTTGAGAGCTTGGTGTTGGGGAAATTTGCTATGATAGTTTGAGCGATCGTACTATTATATATTCCGTAAATTACCAGTTATGAACATTCAGTTGGTTGACTCCTTAATTCAAGTCATTGAGTCGCTGACACCTGAAGAGAGTTTGCTGCTTCAAGAAAAACTCTCGGCTAGGGCGATTCAGAGTACGCCTGGAGTTTGTGGAGGATATGCCCGGATTCGCAACACCCGCATTCCGGTTTGGACACTGGTTTCGCTTCACCAACAGGGGGCTGATGAGGCTGAGTTACTTCGGAATTATCCAGTCTTGGACGATCGCGATTTAGAGAATGCTTGGCGTTATTACGATCGCCACCGGGAAGAAATCGATCGCATTATTGTTTGTCATCAAACCGATGATTAAATCGATTAAGTTTAAGAAAACCAGTTTTCGATTGCCAAGTCTTGAAAGTTTGCATAATCAGCAACATTTCGTGTCACCAGAATCAGATTATTGACTTTAGCGATCGCTGCAATTTGCCCATCAGCATAAGACGGTGTAAGCCCGATCGGGATGAGTCTTGCTCGTTCTTTAGCGAACCACTCAGCCGCTTCTTGGGTGTAGGGCAAAATCGGTAATTTTACTTTCACTTCTTCCTGAAGATAAGCTTCGATCGCACTGCGACGCTTAGAATCTGGCATTCGATAACAGCCCAGCAGAACTTCATGCCAAACGATCGAGGCGATCGCCACCGTGGATTTTGCCTCAATTAGTTTAGTCATCACATTCGCATTCGGAAGAGGACGAACAGGTTCGGAGATAATGTTGGTATCGAGTAAATAACGCAGCGTCATTCAAAGATAACCTCGCGTCCTGCAAAAGTTCGATCGCGAACCTCTCCCCAAATTTCATCAGGATTTAAACCGAGTTCGTGCAGTTGATATTTTTCACGAAATGCAGTGAGAGATTCTCCAAAGCTAAGTTCGAGATTCTGTGGCTGTTTGCGGCGTTGAATGTATTCGCGCAAGGCGATTTCAACTAGAGTCTCGATTTCAATTTCTCCCTCAAGTTCGATCGCCTCTTGCAGCAGTGCGGTATCCACATTCAGGCTCGTCACCATTGGCTTTCCTCTTTTAACGGTTATTTTATTATAGTTGTGATGTCTCGCTCAGAAGCCGGGTTTTTGCCCAGAAGACGCATGACAGTGTAGAAACAAAAAAAAACCGGTTTCTTTGATTGTGACGCGCGGGCAACTCCCCACCAAGCGAAAATTCCTGTCACAATAAAATGAATCCTACCGAGAGAGAAAGGGCATGACGCGAGAGGAAGCAGTACGGCGAATTGGCCAAGCAGCCGAGGAAAAATTGACCCAACTGGATTTGTCGGGGTTGGGGTTGGAGGAATTGCCGGGGGAGATTGGCAAGTGTACGCAGGTTGAGACGTTGGTGTTGGGGAAAAAGACGGAAGACTGGGAATTTGTTGATGGTAAACTGACTCCGAAACTAATTACCAATCAATTCAGAACACTGCCAGAGCAATTACGAGCGCTCTTAAATTTGCGATCGATCGACCTCAGCGGCAATCCATTCGGAACGATGCCAGAAGTGCTGCTGGAAATGAAGCAGTTAGAGAGTTTAAATTTAACCAGTATTGGTTTAAAATCCATCCCAGAAGTCATCGGCGAACTGTCGAATCTGACAGAGCTTAACCTCAGTAACAATCAGATTACATCCATCCCAGAAGTCATCGGCAAACTGTCGAATCTGACAGAGCTTAACCTCAGTAACAATCAGATTACATCCATCCCAGAAGTCATCGGCAAACTGTCGAATCTGACACAGCTTAGCCTCTGGAACAATCAGATTACATCCATCCCAGAAGTCATCGGCAAACTGTCGAATCTGACAGAGCTTGACCTCAGTAAGAATCAGATTACATCCATCCCAGAAGTCATCGGCAAACTGTCGAATCTGACACAGCTTGACCTCAGTAACAATCAGATTACATCCATCCCAGAAGTCATCGGCAAACTGTCGAATCTGACACAGCTTGACCTCAATAACAATCAGATTACATCCATCCCAGAAGTCATCGGCAAACTGCCGAATCTGACACAGCTTAACCTCTGGAACAATCAGATTGAAAAGATTCCTGAATGCTTGGAAACACTGCCAAAACTTGAAAAACTCGACCTCCGCCGCAATCGCCTGCCCATTTCTCCAGAAATTCTAGGGCCAACTCAACAGTATGAAGAACCCGGTACTCCCGCCGCCATCTTCAACTACCTCCGCAAACTCCGCAGTGGCGAAGTTCTCCCCCTCAACGAAGCCAAAGTCCTCCTAGTCGGGCAAGGCAGCGTCGGCAAAACCTGCCTGATCAACCGCCTCATCCACAACAAATACAACCCCAACGAGCCCCAAACCGACGGACTCAACATCACAGACTGGCCAATTACAGTCAACACCAAACCCGTCAAACTCAACGTCTGGGACTTCGGCGGACAAGAAATCTACCACGCCACCCACCAATTTTTCCTTACCAAACGCAGCCTCTACCTGCTGGTGTGCAACTGCCGCACCAGCGAAGACGAAAACCGCCTCGAATACTGGCTGAAACTGATCGAAAGCTTCGGCGACGCATCCCCCGTCATCCTCGTGGGCAACAAGTGCGACGAACAACCCCTGGATCTGAACCGCAAAGCCTTGCGCGACAAATATCCCAACATCAAAGCGATTGTCGAAACCTCCTGCGAAAGCGGAATCGGCATCGACGAACTCCGCAGCGCCATCCACACCGAAATCTCCCAACTCAAAGAAGTCTACGATCTTTTGCCCCTAAGCTGGTTCCAAGTCAAGCAGCGCCTGGAAAACCTGGACAAAGACATCATCAGCATCAGCGAATATGCCACCATCTGCGCCAAAGAAAACATCTTTGAAGAAACCGACCAAACCCAACTAATCGACCTGCTGCACAAGCTGGGCATTGTCCTCAACTTCCGCGAACACCCGATTTTGCAATCCACCAACATCCTCAATCCCCACTGGGTGACAGAAGGCATCTATGCCCTCCTCAGCGATGACGCACTCAAAGTCAAAACCAAAGGCATTCTCACCTACGCCGACCTCAGCCGCATCCTCGACTCAAATAAATATCCCAGCCACCGCTACCACTGCCTCACCGACTTGATGGGCAAATTTGAACTCTGCTTCCCCGTCAGCAATTGCCCCGCGCCGACTTTCCTCATCCCCGGCATCTTGCCGAAAGAACAACCGGAAAACACCAAACTCCAAGGCGAAACCCTGGAATTTCAATATCACTACCGCATCCTCCCCGACAGCATCCTCTCGCGCTTCATCGTCCTCATGCACGAGAAAATCCACAACTGCACCCACTGGCGCACGGGGGTTATGCTGGAGTACACCGAAGGCGCTGAGGTGTACAACATCGCCCGGATCAAATCTGACCCGGAAGATAAGAAAATCTTTATTGCCGTTAGCGGGCGGGAATCGACGCGGCGTTCTTTCCTCAGCATGATTCGCGATACGTTTAGCACAATCCACAATTCTTTTGCCAATCTGGAAATCAGTCAATGGGTGCCGGTTCCCGGTTATCCCGATGCTACTCCGCTGGATTACGCGGATTTGCTAGGGCTGGAGGAGATGGGCGAGACTAAGGTTCGGATCGGCAAACTTAAAAAGAGTTGGGATTTGCGGCCGTTGCTGGATGGGTATGAGTCGATCGAACTTCGTCGCAGAAAGCTAATGGGCGATGAATTTAAAGTATACGATGGTATTGAAGCTCATTCCAGTGAGCAACGAATTATTTACAATCTCAACCTCGGTGGTAATAAAATGACTCAAGATTCTTCCAAAACCAACAACTTCAACGGCCCGATGTCTGGTGTTATCGGCAGCGACAACGCGCAAGTTAGCAATAACCAATTCAATCAAACAAATAATGCCAATACGGCAGAAATCCTGCAACTAATTTCATCGATGCGTGAAACCGCGACGCAGTTTCCCGAAGACATTCGCGATGGGATAATTATCGATATTGAAGATGTCGAAGCTGAAATCAAGAAACCGGAAAACCAATGGAATAAAGCCAGGTTAAAGAAGAGCTTGACTGCGATGATTGCGGCGGGTACTGCGATCGGAGTTGGTGTCGCTGGCGTGACGGATTTTGCTGGTAAGGCGATCGATGTCGGTCAAAAACTGGGCATCGAACTCAAGCTACCATCGGCACGGTAAATTATTATTTGCGATTTTTGCGATATTCATATTACCGCAGTCAGGACACGGCGCCGTGTCCGACTGAGAATTTATATTATCTTAACTTTTTGAGTTTCTTCAAGTGCGATCGCCTCAAATTTTCTACCAACTGCCGCAACTGACCCAAATTTCCCGCTTCGCCCCCGTACTTCCACCGCACGTAAGCTTGCGAAACTTCATCAATCACCTCAGCTTCATCAGTTGCACGATCGCCGCGCATTGTCTCAGCATACTCCAAAGGCGTTTGAGCTTTCTGCTTGGCAAATCCCCGGCTTGCCAAATCCTTCAGCATTTCCTGATAAACCCCCTCCACCGGCGGCAACTTCGCCAGCCAGCGGCGGTAGCGCCACTTGCGCCACACTTGCCAAATTAACCAGCCAATAAAGCCAAAGCCGATCGCACTAATCAAACCAGTAAATAACCCCACCCAGCCCTTCGCAAACTGCCCCAGAAACCAGCCCAGAATCAAAGTTATCCAGCCAATTACAAAACCTATAACTGAATCCAGCCCGCTTCTGAGAGGAGTCGGCAGCCAACCCGCTATCCACTTCCAAAACGATTCCAGCGCGCTAAAAGTCTGGTTGTCTTCCACCGAAGCCGGAATCAGCGGATAACCTGGAATCGGATTAAAAGCAAACCAGCCGTTATTGGGAAAATATACCTCCGTCATCAAGAAAGCATCGGTATTTTTCACAACATACAAACCCGTAAACGGGTTAAATTCCCCCGTATCGAAACCGCCCGCCATTCTCGCTGGAATCCCTATCGACCTCAGCATAATTGTCAGTACAGTCGAAAAGTGGTCTGGATATCCGCCTGTCACCTTTTTGCCGGCCTGAGTGTTTTTGTAGCCAAACAAAAAACCCTCGACTAAATCTTCACTTTCCTCTAAGTAAGGCAAAGCTTTTTCAATTTTATAATTCGGGTTTTGCTTCAAATATTGAGCCAAATACAAAGCTTTTTCGTAGGGAGAGTCGATCGATCTATCTGATTTAGCTACTCTAGTCCTTGCTAGCAATATTTCCTCAGTTTTTGCCCGCACCTTGGCGGCAATTTTCGGCGGCACATCTAAATAGAACTTGCGAATGTTTTTCGAGTAATTAGTACCAGTTTTACCCAACAGAGCTCGATCGCGAAAAGGCACATTAGAAATCACCGTATAAGTCAAACCTTCCGCCAATTCCACAGGCGATCGCAAACCCCCCTCCGCATCAACTGCCACCTCTTGCGTCGGAAAATAAAGTTCCTTCGGCTTGTTTAAAGCCGGAATCAAATTCGGCAACTGAGCCACAATAGTATAACTTTGAATCACCTCTTGGAAGCGGGGCGCATTGGGAAACGGATTCAGATAAAATTGATAAGACCAGCGAGGTCTATTCACCTTAAAAGCTTGTTCGTTGCGAGAAATTTCCCAACCCTGACCGGTGTATTTGTCGAAGCCCAACACCCGCCAAAAACCCGCCGCCTGCGATCGCACCCGCATCACCACTTGAGGTTTCATTTCCCCCCGCAAATTTTGATTGATGCGCTGGTTGAAACCGTAATAAAAAGTAGAGTCCACCTCTCCTGGCCCAGAGTCTGGGTTTCTCCCCCTTCCTCCGCCAGTTCCTTTTTTATCTCCTCCTCTGACATACCCCGGATTGAGAATGCTGCGGGAGTCAAAATCGCCCTGATATTGAATTGGAGCACTCACCGGAAAAGTCCGCAATTGATAGCCAGGGAGGCGCGGCAAAAACGCAAAAATAGTCAGCCCCAACCCGACAGTTATCAGCAGCAGCCAACCAAAATACTTAGGCGATAAAGTAGCAGCAAATAGCGACCAATTGTTGTTTTTCTCTTTACCTTCTACCTTCGGCTTTCTGTCTTCTGTCTTCGAGAGTCCCAAGCGCGATCGATAATCCAAAACCAAAGTCGGCAGCGCTAAAGCCAAAAACACTAACAGCAGCGGCCCAAAAGTCAGCGTTTGGCTGAGAGTCGCCGCTACACTCAACAGAATCAGCCCGATGACTATCGAATAGCCCAAATCCTTGCGGCGGGGCAAATCGAAGCTGTGCAGCACTTGAATTTGAATTAACAGTTGCGCTAAAACTAGCCGCGTATCGTTTAACTCTCCCACCAAGCGGGTAAAAAAAGCGAACAGCGCCACCAGCATTCCAATAGCTATGCAGAACTTAGCAGCTACATTGCGATCGCGGCGGCGGTACCAACTCCAAGTTGCTCCCACAATACTAACAGGCACAGCCCACAGGTTCTGGGCTTCTTCAGCAGCAACGTCAGTAGCAACAATTCCCACAATTACCAACAACTGAACTAGGATTCGCAGCAGTAAAGAATCCTCAATCACCGGCGGAGGCATTGCCTCGATCTGCTCCCACAGCTTACCCAAAACAGGTATATTTCGCAGGTTATCAGTTGTCATGTGCACCCATCCAACGATTTTAGATTTTAGATTTTAGATTTTAGATTGAATCCACAGATAAATCTGGATTTTAACTAATATCTTAATCTTATTTCTCTGTCATTAGATTTTAGATTGAATCCACAGATTTACTTCACAGATGAATCTGGGGGCTTTAACTAATATCTAAAATTTTTGGCTTTCCGCGACAGAAGTCTGGAGATTGCATCCGTTTGTGTGTGAGGTCAAACCGCAGAGTAAAAACCTAAATTATTTACTCTAATTTTACCTTTCTAGTCGCTATTTTGTCAAAATGACAAAATTGGACGAATAGCAAACATCAAAGGTCTGGTCTCGAAGTTTTGGAATCGAACTTCTAGACCGTAAGTCTTGTCAGGTTTCGGGTCAAACAACTCCACACTTAAATGCCCCGAATTCGGACGTTGTGCAGTTGCTTCGGCATCTCCTCCCTTGAGTTCCAAACTTCCTCCCCCCGGAAATTGGCACTCAACTCTTAAACACGGCATTGGCTGTTCTCTGTTGCGGTTCGACAGGTATTGAGCCTCCAGAGTGAGCGAACCCAAACCAGTCAGCCACTCGCGCGAAACCGGCGGCTGATTCACAGGACAATTCAAAGTTAGAGACTCAATGATTTCCCGGGCGGCCAACAGCGACAGCACCATTTGTTGATCGGTAGTCGCCGCTTCGTAATTCGGGACATCTTCTAAATCTAAAAGTCCCCGCAAGGAACCTCTGAGAACTAAACCAGCTAATTCGTTGAGTTCCTGAGACTGGCCCGGAAACAAGCCATCTACAGCGCGAACTAACTTCGAGCCTTCCCGCAGCGACGACATTACCAGTTCCTGACAAGGTTCTAGCAGTTGAGCAAAAACCCTTTCGGCGATCGGAATTGGCAGGCGACCCCATCTGATATTTTGTAGTTGGGGAGTCCAGAGGTGCAGGGGGGGAACCCATTGCGGGGCTACATCGTCTGGGTAATCGTGGTCGTAGCTTTTGAATTCTGTTTCCCAGGGGAACAGCGGCGGGTTGGATTCAATTTCGGCTCTAAGCCTCTCTTTTAACAAGGTCTGAAAACGGTCTTGCACGGTCGGTATTTCTCCAATTGTCTGCGGTTGTGCGGGTGCATTGCTGTGCGCCCCCACTTGATAGTCCAGCGGGTCTGGTTCGTCCCATTCCCAGTATTCCACCCCGGAATTCTCTTCTGTGCTGCCCCACTCTTCTGAGGGAGGGGGCGGATTGAGATTTTCCTCATCTTCGCTAGAGGCATTCGCGATTGGCGCCTGCAATATCCAGTCTAAAAAATGGCGCTCGAAAGCCTCTGCATCCCTGTTGGTTTCGTTATTCATCACTAGATGCCCCTTCTCCGGAATCTGAACTATTTCGCAGTTCCCACGCAAGTTCCAGCAATTTAAACCACCGTTTCTGTACCTGGGCTACCGTGCTGCCGAGGGTTTGCGCGATCGCAGACTCTGACAGACCCTGTTGCTTCAACTTTAGCAAACGCTGTCCCTCTGGGCCAATTTGCTCGCAAAAAGCTTGCCACTGAGAAGGCAGCAAACCCAAATTTCGATCTAAGTCTGCTTCCAGCCACTGGTGAACGAGTTCCCAGCGGTGCGACATGGCGAACCTGAGCAAATGGTACTTGAAGCGCTGCTGCAAATAGTCTCTTTGACGGGGATTTATGCCCAGAAGCGACTCTATTTCATTAGTCGGCAAGTCTTGCAAGCGCAGCACGAAGTAATCAGCGCAGTCTTGTTGGTTGCGTTCTTTCAAGTAAGCGACTAATTCGTCAATCACGTTTTGCCGCAGAGATTCTGACTCGTCGCCTTGAGGGCGAATTGCCGCCGAACCCTGTCCGGCCATCGCTTCCCGCACGGAGTGCACTGAGGTGTCGTTCCAAGTTTGGTCGGAATCTGTAGCCCCTCCGTCGGCGGCTTGTTCCATATCTACAGAGGTTTCTTTGGGCTGCTGCTGGGAAAAGGTTTGGGCCCGTAAAATAATTAGTTGCTGGCTGCGGTTTCGAGGCAAAGGAATGCGCCGCTTGCCGAAGCGCTCTACAAAGGCCATGTACTCTGCTAGTTCTAAGCGAGTGCGGGGACTGTAGGTAGGTGGCAGTTGGGTTTCGCGCCGGAATGCCTTTAAAGCTTCCAGATAAAATCCTTGCAAAAAATCTTTGATCAGTTCTACTCGCGCCTGATAGCTAGACTGAACCTGGGGAGGGGTGATGTAGCGATAGACGATCGCGCTGAGGGTACTGTGCAATTCTACTCGCCCGGGCCCGGAGCCTAAATTGTGATAGTGAAGGCATTGTTGCAAGCGGTGCTGAGCGAGGCTCTGGGCTGAACCTTCTATGTCTCCAGAGGCTTGAATCCGCTGGCTTTCGGTGCATATCCTGTTGACTTCTGCTGCGAGTCGTCCTGCTACATCCCGGCAGTTCTGCTCAGACGCGCGAGTGGACTTTTTGAGTTCGTCTAACAGCAGTTGAAATATGGTTTCCACGCTCTGGCAGATTTCCCGCATGATGGTTTACAGCTAACAATGAAACTAGCACACCCTGCGACTTTAAATTTGGGATTTTACATTTTATAGCGGGCAGTGCTGGGTATCACATACTTGGACGCGCACCTGTTACCCTGAAATTCTTAAACTTAAATCTCAAATTAACTGACTGATGGATTTAGACCAACAGATTCAAGCACTGATCGAGAAAGCTCCCCCCGACGGTTCGACGCCAGAAATCTTAAAGGCGATCGCCCCGGCGCTGGTGTTAATTGCCCAACAGCTACAGCACCTCGAATACTCGATCCTGCAAGCGGTAGACCAAAGTTGGGCGATCGTGGTTTTGAGCAATCTCAAGCAACCGGGACGCCAGAAGAGGGTGATTTATGCTTGGAGCGCTCTTAAAGATGCGTCGCAGGCTGCGGCTGCTGCGGGCGATCGCCTCAGACCGGTGACTTTGCCTGTCACTCACATTTTATTTCAGATGATAGCTCTTGAAGGTCTCGACAGCATTGTTTTTTTTGAAAGTCCCGGCGATCGGGAAGTGGGAACGGAAATCCCTCGCGAGCAAGTACAGAGCTTAATTAATGTTTACTTGCAACAGTATCGATCGGCTCCACCGCCGGATATTGCCTAAACAACTCAATTTCCTATTAATTGGTAATCGGGCATTGGGCATGGGGCATTAACCATCACCAATTCCCCATTACCAATAAAATGTAAGTTTTTCACCTCTAATAAAGTCGGCTCAAAACGTAATCTGCCAAGTCAATCAAAGCTTGGCGGGACTCTGAATGGGGCAGCGCAGCTAAGTATTCGACGGCTTTCTGTGCGTGATTTGTGGCTAGTTCTCGCGATCGCTCTATGCCTCTAGAATCTTCTACCAGTGCCAGGGCCTGCTCTATATCTCCAACTTGTGCGAATTCGCGTTCTATGAGAACTTCCAAGTAAGGCTTTTCTTCTAGAGCAAATAGCGCGGGCGCTGTCAGATTACCGCTGATGAGATCCGAGCCTGCGGGTTTCCCCAAGGTTTCTGTTGAAGCGGTGAAATCTAATATATCATCTACTATTTGGAATGCCAAACCAATGTTGCGACCGTAGTTGTACAAATCGTCTGCTATTTCCGCTGAAACCTCGCTCAAACAGCCCGCTGCTTTGGAACTGTTGGCAATTAAAGACGCTGTTTTGTAATAACTTTTTTCTAGGTACGCTTCGATCGACAAGCTGGTGTCAAATCCATTTAGTCCCTGTTGAATTTCCCCCTCAGCTAAATCCATAATCACTTCTGAAAGCAGTTTGACTACTGGCAGGTTGTCCAGATTTGCCAAATGCCAACTCGATTGAGCAAACAGAAAATCTCCCGCCAATACTGCCACTCGGTTGTTAAACCGACTGTGAACCGTCGGCACTCCCCGCCGCAGATCCGACTCGTCCACTACATCGTCGTGAACCAAACTTGCTGTGTGGATCATTTCCGTGATTTCAGCAAGGCGGCGGTGTTTTTCCGTGATTGGACGATCGGGCATCGTCGCCTTGGCCATCAACAAGACTATTGCGGGTCTCACCCGTTTTCCCTTTGTGCCGAATAAGTATTCTGCAGCCGCGTACAAGATGGGATGGCGGGCACCCACTAACTGTTTTAAGTTTTCTGTCAACAGTCGCAGGTCTTCTTCAACCGAGGAAAATAGGAGAGTGCTAGAGATCATGGATACGCCGACTCAAGCCGTAAAGTAACAAAATTTTACATATCATATCTTTATTTTAAGATAATTCTCTGCAATAGGGAAGAAAAATCTAGGCGATCGGCAGTTATTTGTTACCGGAAGCCCGATCGGACTCACGCAACAGACAGAGGCGAGTAGCCGGCTGTCAGAGGCGTTGCCCCTATTGTATAGAATTGTTAAGCACACTGGGAAAAAATCTCTAAATCCCAGAAACCCTGTGTTATTATAGGAATTAAGGATTTAAACAATTCTATACATTAAGTACAGGCTGTACTTCATCCAGAGTGGCCGGTAGCTTTTAGGTGGCTGTAAGAGTTTCGTAGAGCCAGCCTTGTTAGTCGATCGCAGCGAAAATTTCTGGGAGAGATTTTTAGTTCCTCGCGGCTAAAAGTTTTCAGAAGTTAACAGTAGCGCATCTTATGTGCACGGTAGCTCAAAGCAGCTAAAGTGGATGATTTTAGGCTGTTTAAGCATCTGTAAACCAGTAAATCATTATTGATGACCGAGAACGCCTAAATGTTCCCGCAGGCTCGATATGGAAAAGCAGCCTTCAGAACCAAGGCATGGTCTTGCGTGCTGACTTAATGTAGTAGGTCTTAAACTTGTCCTCCTCCTCCTAGTCCTTGACTTTTGGTTCTAATTATGATTTATCGCGATATTCCTCTAATTATTCCCATTCTGGCCGCCGGCTATGTAATGACTATTTATGTACTGCTGATGTTGGCCGAACGCAGCTCTAAAATAACTCGATTGGGCGAGTAGTGCACTGCTCGGCAGCCGAAGTCGGCCTCCGCGCACTGGCTTCAGGGCTGAGAAATCCGAATACTCAATAATAACCCTGCCTTGAATGCTTGCGCACGAGAGGCAGGGTTATTCTTTACAATTGGCGGCCGAAAGTGATTTTCTGGGGTACGAGTTACTGCAACACGTAGCGGCAGTTTCAGCGCTTAAGCATGGGGGCGCTTATTCCCGGTTTCTACGAAAAATTTTGCCAACAGGAACGAGAAATATACGAAGAAACCGGGTTTCTTCGGTCTGCGTGTGCAAGCAAACTAAGTTTTGAGTTTGTAGTCTGAAACCCTTGATTTACCGGAAAGCCTATAGTGCGCCTCGGCAAGCGAAGCCCTCGAAAAAGATCGCCCTGAAACCCATATTCTACAGTTTGCAATCTAAAACTGTCCGAAGTGTTGCAGCGCGGGAAATTAACCGATTTCTGCCTTTTTCTGCGCGGCTTGGGGCGTAGTTTTAAACAGTGAATCTCAAGACATTGAATCGGCAAATAAGTTAGGAAAATTGGCTTTAAACTTAGTATCAATGTTCAATGCCAAAAGCCTCAGAGGCAGGATACTATATGTAGTAGCAGCTTGTATCGCTCACAGCAAGTATCATGTCATGGAAACGCTGCTAATGTTCCTATAAAGCTATCAAAGTACGCTCAAAAACGGATATTTTGAAGTTGTCGGTTATGGTGACAAACACAAATATCAATATTCCTATTTTGTATTGCAAGAGCGAGCTTGCAGACCTCTAACATGAAATTGCCGCGTCTAGCAACCTGCTTGCTCAACTCAAGCAATCAATAAACTTGCAGTGCAATCAAATATTTCATCAAGCGGTGCTTAACTTGCTGATTCAGGTCGATATTCCGTGCAATTTCTCGACACCTTGGCAAGCAGAGCATCTGCTACAGATAGAGCATAAAAAGTAGTTTTTGGTTTAAAAACATATTCTCGCTGTAACTATACGGGAGAAAGGTAATTGCCAATATTACTGACGGTCTTGAAAATATATTAACTATTTATTACAACCACTAAAACACGGAGTAGAAGTTGTCAGAAATTATCAAGTTTGACTGCCTGAATTGCTGTGTTATCCAGACAAACTAAATCAAGTTTGGACAAATCTGATTCACAATGCTTCACAAGCGATGGACAATTTCCGACTTTTAACAGTAGAGGTGAGATCGTAAAATTAGAGCCTGCTCGTCAGCGTCACGGATAGTGGCAAGGGAATTTCCCCAGGGATTTTGCCAATATTTGAGCCGTTCTTTACCACAAAACCAGCCGGCGAAGGCAGCGGGTTGGGAGTGGAGATTGTTAAAAAAGTGTAGAAAGACCTTCGGGTAAAATAGAAGTAACATCAGTTATCGGTCAAAGGACGTTTATTGTGTCAATTCCGATCGCCCTCAACGGCGATCGCACTAAAAATCATACCGATGCGCGACTAAAAATGTAACTCTAGACTGGTGTCAAACCTCGATTGCGGTCAGGGTGTCGCCACGGTCAAATCTCAAATCTAAAATGGTATTAATAGCCGGTTCCGCCTTCATCTATCCCCCTTGATTTGCCCATGTCAACAACAGTTTCTGATACCCACAGCTTGCTAGAACAGGCGATCGACCCCAAACAGCCGGGGAAGCCTCCAGACACACCCTGGAAAGTCGCGCCGCCCTGACTCAGACGAGGGCCAGTTGCATTTTAATCGCGTTTGAGCAGCAACTGCTCGGAATTTTTACAGAGTGCGATGTTGTGAAAATAACTGCTAGCGAAATACCGCTAGCAGGGATGGCAATTTCTGAGGTAATGACTGAAAATCCGATCGCCATTTCCCGGGGTCAAGCGGGGAATATCTTCAAGGTATTGGGCATATTGCGATCCTCTTCGAGGGCTGCTAACGGCAAAAATCCGTCATTTGCCCCTGACAGACGAACGCGGCAACTTGCTGGGCGCCATCACCGGAGAAAGCATCCGTCAAATCCTGAAACCGAGCGACTTGCTGCAAATGCGGCGCGAAACAAGAAATTATGAGCGCAGAAGTAATAGTTACCTCAACCAGCGCCTCAGTTTTAGAAGTCGCAAAAGAGATGACAACAAGGCGCAAAAGCTGCACAGTCATTTGCACTGACAGCGACAACAAAAATCAGAAACCTGTGGGCATAATTACAGAACGCGACATTGTTAAATTCCAACCTGCCGGAATCGATTTCGCCGACACTCCAGTCGCCGCCTTGTCGGAGTTTTCCCCTGATGCCGTTGCAGGTAAAAGCCACATTGTGGCAGGCTCACCAGTTCATGCAGCAGCACCGCATCCGGCGCTTGGTGGTGGTGGACGAGGGAGGCTATTTAGCCGGAATTGTGACCCAAAGTACCCTGCTGCACGCCTTAGATCCGGTAGAAATCCACGCGAATGCCGAGCTTTTGCAGGAAACAGTTGCCAAAAATATCTAGGAGTTGAAAAAAGTGAACGAACACTTGCAAAAAGAAGCGATTCGGAGAACCGAAGTAGAGGAACAGTTGCGGCTTTTAAATGAAAATTTAGAAGAACAAATTAAACAGCGAACTTTAGAATTAATTAACGCTAACAGTCAGTTAAAAAAGGAAATACAAGACCGCGCCACCGCTGAAGCTGAAGTCCGCCGCCTCAACACCGAACTCGAACAGCGAGTTCGAGAGCGCACGGTTCAACTAGCAGCCAGCAACGCAGAATTGCAGCAAGAAATTAGCGAGCGCAAATTGCTCGAAGAAAAATTGCACTTTTCTGAAAGCAAAGTCCGCGCCGTTTTTGAAGCGATGGCAGACATCGTTCTCGTGCTAGACATTCAGGGCAATATAGAAGTTTTGCCGACAAATACGGCGCAGTTTTCCGAGCCGGATTGCGATATAGTCGGCCTGACGATAGAACATTTTTTTGACGACGACAACCCGGATGATTGGTGGATGTTAGTTCAGCAAGTGTTAGAGACGCAACAAACGCTCAATTTCGATTACAGTTTAACAGTTGGCGATCGGGAAATTTGGTTTTCCGCCTGCATTTCCCTGTTTTCAAAAGATGCAGTGATTTGGGTTGCGCGCAACATCAGCGCCCGCAAACTAGCAGAGTCAGCGCTGTGCCAAAAAAATGCAGAATTAGCTCATACCCTGCAAGAACTTAAGCGCACTCAAAAAGAACTGATTCAATCCGAAAAAATGGCAGCCCTCGGACAGTTAATTGCCGGAGTTGCCCACGAAATCAATTCTCCTTTAGGGGCGATTCGCTCCTCGGTGCAGAACATCGCCGACTTCTGGGTCGAACAATTGCAGCAGTTGCCGATATTTTTCCAGCAACTATCCCCGGAACGGCGGCAGGATTTCTTTGCCCTGCTGCACAAGTCAAGCCAAGAAACAGACACCTTATCTAGTAAAGAAAAACGTCAGTTGAAAAAGCTCTTGCAGCGGCAATTAGAAGCAGAACAAATTGACGACGCGGACAGTCTGGCCTGTACCTTATTAGATATTGGAATTTGCAATGTAGAACCTTTTTTACCTTTGTTGAAAGACAGCGAAAGTCCAAATTTTTTACAAACAGCCTACCAATTCGCTACCGTACAAAAAAGCACTAAAAATATTGCTACTGCGACAGATAGGGCTGCTAAAATCGTTTTTGCTTTGAAAAGCTACTCTCGTTACGACCAGTCGGGTTCCAAGGCGATCGCTAATATTACCGACGGCATTGATACTGTTTTAACGCTTTATCACTACCAAATCAAACACGGTGTGGAAGTAGTCAGAAACTATGGTACTGATTTGCCCTCTGTGCTATGCTATCCTGATGAACTAAATCAAGTTTGGACAAATTTGCTTCACAATGCTTTACAAGCTATGGGCAACAAAGGAGTATTGAAAATTGATGTCAAACACCAAGATAACGCAATATCAGTCAGTATTACCGACAGCGGCCAAGGCATTCCCCCAGAGATTATGCCGAGAATTTTTGAGCCTTTTTTCACGACAAAACCTCCAGGAGAAGGCAGCGGTTTGGGATTGGATATAGTTCATAAAATTATTGAAAAACACCAAGGTAAACTGCAAGTAGAAAGCGTGCCAGGTCAAACCAAATTTACTGTATCCTTGCCTATCGAAATCACTGACGGTAATTAAAAGTCTGGGCAATACGCCCCAATTAAACAATCAAATAAAAGTAAAATTTTATGCCCAAACCAGTCATTTTGTGCGTTGACGATGAAGTTGTGGTCTTAAACAGTTTGAAAATCCAACTTAAAAAAGAATTTGGCGATGCTTACCTCTACGAAGTAGCAGAAAATGCCGATGAAGCTCTGGAAATTATCGAGGAAATTCAAGAAGAAGATGAAAGCGATATTTTGGTCATCGTATCTGACTGGTTAATGCCCGGTATTAAAGGAGATGAATTTTTGATCCGGGTTCACCAAAAATATCCCAAAATTGTGAAAGTCATGCTGACCGGGCAAGCCGACGAAGTAGCAATAGAACGGGTGAAAAAGCAAGCAAACTTGCACCGCTGTTTGTACAAGCCGTGGGACGGCAAAGAATTAATAGAAACTATCAAATCTGGTTTGGCAAAATTATGAGCAATAAACCTGTGATTATTTGCGTGGATGACGAACCGATAATCCTTCAAAGTTTAAAAATTGAGTTAAAAAAAGCCCTGGGAGAAGAACAATTATTAGAAACTGCTGAAGGCGGCGAAGATGCTTTAGAGTTAATTGAAGAATTGCTGGCAGATGGCTGCGAAATCGTGGCAGTGATTTCCGACTATCTGATGCCCAATATCAAAGGGGACGAATTGCTGAAGCAGATTCACAGAATTTTGCCAAAAACTATCAAAATTATGCTGACGGGGCAAGCAGACCTCGAAGCGGTGGCGAATACTATTAAATATGCTAAATTGTACCGCTACATATCGAAGCCTTGGCAGTCAGAAGATTTGAAGTTAACCCTAAAAGAAGCGGTCAACAGCTATTTTATGGAGAAGCAATTAGCGGAACAAAATGCTCAACTCCAAAAGCTGAATCAAGAGTTGGAAACTTTAGTCGAGAAGCGGACTGCACAATTGCGCTTGTCTGAGGAAAAGTTTGCCAAAGCTTTTCGTTCTTCTCCCAACCCGATTACTATTACCAGACTTAAAGACGGTCATTATTTAGAAATTAATGAGGCATTTTGCCAGACAATCGGTTATTCGGCAGCAGAAATTCTCGATCGCACGGCGCTTGATTTGAATCTTTGGGAAAGTATACAAGCCCGCGCCGAGTTGTTTAAAATGTTAGACGAGAAACAAATTGTTCGCAACTACGAATTTGATTGGCGCACTAAAACTGGGGCCCTCAGAACCGGGCTGCTGTCTGCCGAAATCATTGACATTCACGGTGAAACCTGCGTGATTTCTGTGATTCAAGATATTAGCGATCGCAAATTAGCCGAAGAAAAACTCCGGGCTGTAGCGGCTTCTTTAGCAGCAGCGCAAAGAATCGCCCGCGTCGGCAATTGGGAATACGATTTCTCTGCCAACACAACTATTTGGTCGGAAGAATTATCTCGGATTTTCGGTCTCGATTCAACCCAGACGCCCCCAACACTAACTGAGTTTGGGGAATACGTGCATCCAGACGATCGACAAAAGTGGCAAACAACGATCGACGCTGCTATTGCTAGCGGGAAATCCTACAGTTTGGAATATCGAATCCTGCGACCGGAAGTGACAATTGCTGCGGATAATTGCCCGTTACAAACAAGTGAAGGCGGTTTCATCCGCTACATAGAAGCCAGAGGAGAAGCAGTTGTCAACCAACAAGGGCAAGTGACAAAACTCTTCACAACTTTGATGGACATTACCCCCCGCAAACTGGCAGAAATAGCCCTAGCAGAGAGCGAAGAAAAATACCGCCATTTAGTTGAGACTTCTCAAGATATTATCTGGTCTTGCGATGCTGAAGGACACATTACTTTTGTGAACCAAGCAGTGAAACAAATCTACGGTTACGACCCGGAAGAAATGCTCGGATGTTCTTTTGGCGATTTTTTAGCGCCAGCACAAATAGACCGGAACCGGGAACTTCAGCAGCGCTTGCTGACGGGAGATGCTGTGTTTCAGTACGAAAGTATAGTATTAGGAAAAGACGGCCGACCCATTGATGTAAATACGAAGGCGATCGCCCGCTTGGACGCTGAAGGAAACATCACGGGAACAACAGGCACAGCTAGCGATATTACCGAGCGCAAACAAGCAGAAATAGCGCTAAAAAAAGCCAAAGAAGAAGCCGACAGAGCCAACAGGGCTAAAAGCGAATTCCTCTCGAATATGAGCCACGAATTGCGAACTCCCCTCAACGCAATTCTCGGTTTCAGCCAACTGCTGGCCCGATCCGCAGCCCTCGGTGCCGACCAACAGCAATACTTAGGAATTATTAGCCGCAGCGGGGAACATTTGCTCGATCTGATCAACAATATTCTGCAAATGTCAAAAATTGAGGTGGGTCTGGTGACACTTAATAAAAACACCTTCGACTTGCACAACCTGCTAAAAAATACTGAAGATATGCTGAAGCTGCAAGCCGAAAAAAAAGGGTTGCAGTTAATTTTTGATTCCACACCCGATCTACCTCAATATGTAGAAACCGACGAAAGCAAGTTGCGCCAAGTATTGATTAATGTGGTGGGGAATGCTATTAAGTTTACTGCGGAAGGTGGTGTTAATTTGAGAATTAAACATGAGCTGTTGACCCATAAAAATTACGGAGAGATGCCACTAATTGACAATTGCTGCTTGCTCTTTGAAGTTGAAGACACGGGAGCGGGAATTTCTGCGGAAGAAATGGACAATGTGTTTAAACCTTTTGCGCAAACAGAAAGCGGAAAACAAGCTCAAGAAGGAACCGGTTTAGGCTTGCCGATCAGCAAACAGTTCGTCCAGTTAATGGGAGGAAAAATGACGGTGACAAGCAGCGTCGGTCGCGGCAGCATTTTTAGATTTGATGTTAAAGTTTCGCTCCCTAATTCAGTGGAAATTCAGGTGGCTCAATCAGCTCGCCGCGTTGTGGGTCTCGAACCCGGACAGCCGGAATACCGCATTTTAGCTGTTGACGATCGCCTGGAAAGCCGCTTGCTGTTAGTGAAAATACTGACATCCCTCGGCTTTGCTGTGCAGGACGCTGAAAATGGTGTTAAAGCTGTGGAAATGTGGTCGAGTTGGGAACCTCATTTGATTTGGATGGATATGCGGATGCCGGTGATGGACGGTTACGAAGCTACTAAACGGATCAAAGCGCATTTGAAAGGTCAAGCAACGGTGATTATTGCTCTGACGGCAAGTGCTTTTGATGAGGAGCGATCGGTGATTTTGTCTGCTGGTTGCGATGATTTTGTAGCGAAGCCTTTTCGGGAACAAGTGATTCTGGAAAAGATCGCTAAGTATCTGGGAGTCCGCTATGTTTACGATCGAGAAGCTTCACCGAGTTATGATGCTGTGGCGTCCCGTGACGTTTCCGCGCCAACGGTCACGGCTGATTTGCCTTTTACGCTCAATGCTTCATTGTTTGAAGCTATGCCTGCTGAATGGGTTGAGGAGTTGTACGCTGCGGCGGATTCGGTTGATAACGAGCGGATTTTTCGGCTGCTGTTGTCGATTCCTCCGATTAATGCTGGTTTCCGCAGCGCGCTCGCCGATTTGGCGAAGAACTTCCGGTGCGATCGGATTATTGATTTGATTGAAGAGTTTAGAAATGTTTGAAGGAAAAAAAGAGAGGGGAGAGGAGCGGGTTTGGGATGATTGATGATTTAGGTAGATCGACTATTTCAGTCCTGGACGCAGAACCTATATATGTAGGGTGCGCAATGCGCACCTTACCGCTGCATCGGAATAATAATTTGGATGATGTCAGTGCGAGCGTCCCGCTCGCTACCCAAATCGCGAGCGAGACGCTCGCACTACATAATTCCTAAGTCCTATCCCGGTTAAAAAACCCGGTTTCTTGGGTTGGTGTGCGTAAGTTTTGTAAATATAAAAGTAGTTGCTTCACGAGCGAATGCTATAATGACGATTTAATTAATCTGTTTTCACCCTATCAGCACTTCTCAACTTAAGAAAAAATAGCGATGACCAGCAATCAAACAGAAGAGAATAAAGGCAACATATTAATTGTTGACGACACTCCAGAAAATTTGCAAGTTTTATCAGCAACGCTGTCGGATCGGGGCTACAAAGTGCGGGGCGTAATTAACGGCAAAATGGCAATCAGAGCCGCGCTATCGGGTTCTCCAGATTTGATTTTGCTCGACATCAAAATGCCGGAAATGGACGGATACGAAGTCTGCACGCAGCTCAAGGCCCAAGCGAAAACATCAGAAATTCCCGTTATTTTTATCAGCGCTTTAGATGAAGTATTGGACAAAGTAACCGCCTTTCAAGTTGGAGGGGTCGATTATATCACAAAACCGTTTCATGTAGCGGAAGTTTTAGCGCGAATCGAACACCAATTGACTATCCAAAGACTGAAAAGACAATTGATCGATCGCAATGCCGAACTGCAACAAGAAATAATAGAACGCAAAAAAGCCGAAGAAGCCGCAGCCGCTGCATCGCTGGCAAAAAGTCAATTCGTTGCCAACATGAGCCACGAATTGCGGACTCCCCTGAACGCCATCCTGGGTTTTACCCAAGTCATGAGCCGCGACTCTTTGCTGAGCCACGAAAATATCGAAAATCTCCGAATTATTAACCGCAGCGGTCAACATTTGCTGGAACTAATTAATGATGTTTTAGACTTGTCGAAAATAGAAGCCGGGATAATTAGCTTAGATGAACGCAGCTTTGACCTTTATCAACTCCTCGACACTCTGGAAGAAATGTTTCAAATCAAAGCTGAAACCAAAAGTTTGCAACTGAGATTTTCCGTGCAGGCGAATGTTCCCCAATATATAAAAACTGACGAAAAAAAGCTGCGCGTCTGCTTAATTAACCTGCTGGGAAATGCCATAAAGTTTACTCAGGACGGCGGCAGCATTTGGCTGCGGGCGAGCGTGGAAGGCCAGCCTCCGTCAGAATCGGAGATTTATCCTAACTCTACCTCGGTTGAGCAATGTTTAATTTTGTTTGAAGTTGAAGACACGGGAGTTGGCATAGCAGCAGCAGAAATTGACACTTTATTTGATGCTTTCGTGCAAACAGAAGCTGGCAGAAAAACGGCTGACGGTACGGGATTGGGTTTGACAATTACTAAAAAATACGTGCAGATAATGGGCGGAGATATTGGGGTCGAAAGTGTTTTAGGTGAGGGAAGCAGTTTTAAATTTAATATCCGAGTATTTCCCGCTATTTCGTCTGAAATAACAGTCGCGACATTGCAGCGGGCGATCGGACTCGAAGCAGACCAACCGGTTTATCGGATTTTAGCAGTTGACGACAATCAAGAAAATCGGCTGCTGCTGGTTAAAATGCTGCAACCAATTGGTTTTGAAGTCCGAGAAGCGGAAAACGGTCTCCAAGCAGTTGAACTTTGGGAAAGTTGGCAGCCTGATTTAATTTGGCTGGATACGCGAATGCCAGTAATGGACGGTTTTGAAGCTGTCAGACAAATTAGAGCTAAAGAGAAAGAAACTCAGCCGCGAACTGTAATTATTGCTCTGACTGCTAGCACTTTTGAGGAAAAAAAAGGCGAAATTATCGCCGCAGGTTGCGACGATTTTGTGCGGAAACCTTTTCAAGAACAAATCCTCTTTGATAAGATGGCTTGCTACTTGGGAGTACACTATATTTATCAAGAGTTTCCCGGACTGGAAACGGGGGCTTTACGGCGTTATTTCGTTAGCGAAAAACCAGATTCATTTTTCTTGCCGCTGCTGGCCCAGATGCCTCAAAATTGGGTACAGGAACTCTACGACGCAGTTAATGATGTTAATGAAGAGCTGGCGATTCAAATTGTCGATCGCATTTGTGAAAGTCATCCAACTTTAGCTGATGCTTTAAAAGATTTGCTTGCCGATTACCGACTCGACAGGATAATGGATTTAACTAAATCGAGTTTAAAATAAATGGATAATAGCGAAATTAAAGTATTGGTGGTTGACGACCAACCGAGCAATCTGCGGTTCTTGTCCAAACTGCTAACAGCCCAGGGGTATCAAGTTTACCGAGCAATTTGCGGTGAACTGGCGTTGAATGTTGCGATCGTCCATTGCCCCGATTTGATTTTGCTCGACATTAGAATGCCGGAAATGAACGGTTATGAAGTTTGTCGGAGACTGAAAGCGACAGCGGCAACTGAACAAATTCCGGTGATTTTTTTAAGCGTATTAGATGACATCAACGATAAATTACAAGCTTTTCGAGTTGGCGGGGCCGACTATATTGCCAAACCATTTCAAGTAGAAGAAGTTTTAGCGCGCATCGACAAGCAAGTCTGCTTGCAAAAACTGCAAAAGCAACTAAAAGAGCAAAACGCTCAACTGCAACAGTCGCAGTCGCTGCTTGCTAGCATATTAAATAGTTCCTTAGACGGTATGGTGGCTTATTCTGCCATCCGCAACAGTGAGGGAAATATTGTGGATTTCCAGTGGCTGTTGATCAACCCTGCCGCCGAAAAAATTTCTGGTATGCCATTTAATGAGATAGTTGGCAAGAATTTGTTGGCAGAAATTTCCCAAGTTCGCAAAAACGGGTTATTTAATTTGTATGTTTCTGTAGTAGAAACAGGAGAAAGTGTAGACAAAGAATTTTATTACGAATACGAGGGAGATACAAGTGCTTGGCTGCACATTGTTGCGGTCAAGTTAAACGATGGGCTGGCAGTAACATTTCGCAATATTACCGATCGCAAACGAGCAGAAATTGCCCTGCGAGAAAGCGAAGAACGCTTCCGTGCGATATTCGAGCAAGCGGCAGTCGGCATAGCTAAAACCGCGCTTTGCGGTCAATTTTTGCGGGTAAATCCCGGGTTTTGCCAAATTGTCCGCTATGCAGAATCGGAATTGTTGCAGCAAAATTGGCAGGCAATTACTCACCCGGATGACATCGAAGCTGACATAGAATATGTGCGTTCGCTGTTATCCGGGAAAATTAAAACTTTTTCTCTGGAAAAGCGTTTGATCTGCAAAGATGAGGCAGTGCGCTGGGCGAATGTTACTGTTTCGGCAATGCGCGATGCTGAGGGGACGCCGCAGTATTTGATTTGTGCGATCGAGGATATTTCCGAGCGCAAGCAGGTACAAGAACTGCTGCAAGCGAGTTTAGAAACTCAAACCCGCTACGCTCAAGAATTAACTCGTTCTAATGCCGATCTCGAACAGTTTGCCTACGTGGCTTCTCACGATTTGCAAGCGCCTTTGAACACGATTACCGGCTACGCTCAACTATTAGAAAAGCGCTGTGACAACCAAGTTGATGCCCAAGCAAATAAATTTATCCGCCATATTGTTAATTCTTGCGGGCGGATGCAGGCGCTGATTGATGACTTGCTGGAGTATTCGCGGGTCGGGAGCAGTCATAAACCTTTTGAGCTGATAGATTGCAATCTGGTTTTTGAGGATGCTTGCGCTAATTTGCAGTTGGCGATCCGCAAGAATCAAGCTTCTGTTACTAGAGGCGATTTGCCAAGGGTAACAGGTGACTGTTTTCAACTGCTGCAACTGTTTCAAAATTTAATTAGTAATGCCATTAAGTACCGCAGCAGCTCCGCGCCGGTGGTGTTCTTCGGCGCCCAGCGTCAGGGGGATAACTGGGTGTTTTCGGTGCAGGACAACGGTATTGGCATTGCCGAAGAGTACCATCGGCGAATTTTTCAAATTTTTCAGCGCTTGCACGCCCAAAAAGATTATTCTGGAACCGGTATCGGTTTAGCGATTTGTCAAAGAATTGTCGATCGCCACGGCGGCCGCCTGTGGGTAGAATCAGAACCCGATCGAGGCTCGACTTTTTATTTTTCTGTTCCTGTACCAAAGTGAAGTCAGCAGTCCGCTTGGAGCAGTCACCAGTCATTTACTTAATCTTTAAAGAGCTTTATCTTTTCTTTACATAAATGCTCATAAAAATGTAGCATATTCACTGATGACATCGAGCTAAAAATCTATCAGTATAAATCTATTAGCTCTATCCTTATACAATAACAATCAGCGGTGCGTGCAAGACTTGTGAGTTTGTTTCAACTTTATCCAGAGCATCTTGCTTTGGGATGCAGGAGTTTCCCTAGTAGTTCGGGGATAAGCATTTGTGATGTCTTTGCAGTTGGCCGGTTCTCGGACAGACTGCTAAGTGAAACAAGCATTAGCGGAAAACCTTTGCGAATCAGGCAAAGCCGCAAATTGCTGCAACACAAATTCTGTTTTTTCAGCCTGATTGGCGGGATGATGGCAACAGATGCTTTGCAGGTGCTCAGACACCGATCCAAGTCCCGTCACCTCACAGAATGCGTGGGTAGTGAGGCAAAGCGGTGAATTCTAAAAAGAAAAATTTTACTCTTTTAATAGCCAACGATGACGAGGACACGCGCTTTTTGGTGGAGGAAGCACTGCGAGAAGTTCGATTAGTAATTAGGAGGGAATTTGTGGAAAATGGAGAACAAGTGCTAGACTATTTGTACCGTCGCGGTCAATATGCTAGTAGCAGCAATTGGCACCGGCCAGACTTGATACTTTTGGATCTGAATATGCCGAGGCTTGACGGGCGAGAAGCACTAACTTCGATCAGAGCTGACCCCGACTTGCAACAAATTCCGGTTGTGATGCTAACAACGTCGCACCGCAGCGGAGATATCTTGCTTTGCTACCGCTTGGGTGCCAATTCTTTCATATCCAAACCAGTCACTTTTGAAGGATTGGCTGAAGTAATGAAAACTTTATGTCAGTATTGGTTTGAAATCGTTTCGCTCCCGCCGGATCTGTAAGCTTTAATTGAGGGCTAGATCGATAGTTTGAGTGTTGAGTAAATTTGATAGACTGACATATTAGCCCGCTCGCAAGTATCGCTCTCAAAACTAAAAGTTTCCTTCAACCCGCTCCGAACCCTATAGTTGTGTTAACACGTAACCAATTTCTGAATATTTTGTTGGTTGAGGATGACCTCGCAGATGTGACGCTGATCGAAGACCTTTTAGGCTCATTCAGTGAGTCTCTGTTTCGCCTCCAAACTGTTAAATCTGTCGAGATAGGACTGGCGTGTCTGGAAGCAGAAAAGTTTGACGCCGTACTATTAGATTTGTCAGGGTCAGGCAGCTTGGGAGGAAGCGAGGCGATCGCGGTTTTGAAAGCCCGATCGCCCACAGTGCCAGTTGTGGTGCTGACAGATATCAACGATGAACATACCGGGCTCTCGGTATTGCGATCGGGCGCTCAAGATTGTTTGGTAAAGGGAAGATTTCATAGAACTCTGCTGGTGCGGGCAATCCATTACGCGATCGAACGTCAGCGCATAGAAGAACAACTGCGGCAGCAAGCCCTCCGAGAGCGGCTGTTGGGCAAAATGATCGAAAATATTCGATCGTCAATAGACGCGGCAAGCATTCTCCAAAGTACCGTCGCAGAAGTGCGCCAATTTCTCAAAACAGACCGCGTTTTAATTTATCGCTGTCAGGATTGGGCGTCTCAATTCGACGGGGAAGAGCCAAAAGGTGCGATCGTCGCAGGTGACGGTTTGCCATTCGGTTATATTGAAAACCCAAATATTAGTGCTGCTTTGGCGGTGTCATGCTTGGTTTTAGTCGAATCCCAGTCGGTACAAGCAATAGCAGATGTCAGCGCTGCCGACTTGGCTGGCAGTTGCAAAGAATTGCTGGCAGATTGTGAAATTGCAGCAGTTGTAAGCGTTCCAATTTGGCAATCTGGCGACTGGGAAACGGCAAACAAAACACAAGAAGGCACTGTTTTGGAAGCAGAAAAAACAGAAGATGCAGCCGAAAATTATATCTGGCTGCCGGCAAGCGACAAACCGCAGGCGCAGGATTCAAGTGCGCCGGATTCGATCGCCGAAAATCGCAATAGTTTGTGGGGAATGCTGACAGCATACAATTGCAGCGGTGTCAGAAAATGGCAGCAGTGGGAAATAGATTTTTTACAGCAGTTGGCAAATCAAGTGGCGATCGCGATCGAACAATCTCAACTTTACCGCCAGCTAGCAATAGCCAATCAAAAATTGCAGCAACTGGCAACTACTGACGGACTGACAGGCATTGCTAACCGCCGCCAGTTCGATCGCGTTTTGATGTTAGAGTGGCGCCGATTGGCAAGAGAGAAACTGCCGCTGTCTTTAATGATATTTGACATCGACTTTTTTAAACTTTACAACGAGTTTTACGGCCACCTCGGTGGGGACGATTGTTTGCGCCAAGTTGCCGGGGCGATCGCCATATCTGCCAAGCGGGCTGGGGATTTGGCGGCCCGCTACGGCGGCGAAGAATTTGCCGTAGTGCTGCCCAACACTAGCGCCGAAGGGGCAAACGCTGTCGCCCGGAAAATTTGCGACGGTATCGCCAGCTTGAAACTGCCCCACGCCCGATCGCCGATCGACCCCTACGTTACCCTCAGTTGCGGCATTGCTACGGCGGTTCCTTCTGGCGAGGAATCTCCCGACACCCTAATTCGCAGCGCTGACAGCGCCCTTTATCAAGCCAAAACCGAAGGCAAAAATCGCATTTGTCACGCCAGCAACAAATCGGAATCTTCCTCGATTTGGATGTAAAGTTTAAGGTAATTGGTAATATCGTTTGCGGTTGCATCGGAATGATACCCAGGACACGGCGCCGTGTCCTTGAACTACCCAGATTAATTGTAGGGACACGGCGCCGTGCCGTGTCCTGATTTCGGTAATATTAATTCCGATGCTACCGGATTTGATATAATATCATGTCCGCTCGAATGACCCCAAAAAAATTGGTTTGTAGTGAGGACTAATGTCCTCATAAATCTGAGGACATTAGTCCTCACTACAAACGCTATAATGGTTATTATATCAGACACGATCGCAACTTATAACTCACAACTTTTCTTCTGCCTGCGGTTGGCGGATCGGTATTTCGATCGCAAACTCCGTACCGATGCCTAATTCTGAATTGCACAGCAATTTTCCTTGATGTTTTTTAACTACAATTTCGTAACTAATAGCCAATCCCAATCCCGTGCCTTTGCCGACGGGTTTCGTGGTAAAAAACGGGTCGAACAACCGCTGCTGCATTGATTCGGGAATGCCGGTACCGCTGTCGGCGATCGCTATTTTCACTCGCTCGCCCTCCATAACTTCCGTGCGAATCTTAATTGTAGGAATTGGCGAGCTACCCCCGGCAGATTTGGAATTTCTTTCGCTTTCTTTCACAGCATCGATCGCATTAATCAACAAATTCATAAACACCTGATTCAATTGACCAGAGTAACATTCAACTTGCGGTAAATTGCCGTACTCTTTAATTATAGAAATAGCGAGTTTATCTCCTTCAGGCTTCAAAAGGTGAGCTATAATCATCAAAGTGCTGTCAATTCCTTCGTGCAAATTAACCGCCTTAAAATCTGCTTCGTCCAAACGCGAAAAAGTGCGTAAAGACTTGACAATTTCCTGAATGCGATCCGCTCCTACTGCCATTGAATCCAGCAGGTTGGGCAAATCTTCTCGGATAAACTCTAACTCAATTTCCTCAAGTTCTGCCTGAATTTCTGCGGTGGGTTCTGGGTACGCTGCGCGGTAAAGTTCGAGAAGCCTCAACAAATCATTTGTGTAATCTTTGGCATAGCTGATATTGCCAAAAATAAAGCTGACAGGATTGTTAATTTCGTGAGCAACTCCCGCAACTAATTGACCCAAAGAAGACATTTTTTCGCTTTGCACGAGCTGCGCTTGGGTATGGGTGAGCGCGTGATAAGCTTTTTCTAATTGCGCTGCTTGTTCTCTGAGTTGCGCTTCCGATTCTCGCAGCGCCAATTCTGCTGCTGTTCGCTCCGTAACATCGACACCGATTCCCCAAAAATCCCAGCCTGGAACGGAAAAGTCAGCAGAAACATTAGACCAAGCAATTGTTTTGACGCTGCCGTCAGCGGCCTGAATTTCTACTTCTAAATCTCGAAAGTTGTGACCGAGTTCGACAACTTTTCTAAAGATTTTTTGACGGTAGTTAATATCGGGCATCAGCAGTTGTATTGCTTGCAGGTTGCCGACAAGTTCTGCGGCGCTGTAACCCAGCACTCGTTCGCATTCTCGGTTCCAGACTATGATATTGCGATCGGCATCGACAGCGCTCAGCATTACTGGCATATTTTCGAGAATTAAGCGCAGCTTTGCTTCGCTTTGTCTCAGAGCTTCTTCAACCCGCGCCCTCTCTGTGATGTCAATGGAAACAGCAATTAATCCTGCAACTTCTCCTTTTTCATCTAATATTGGCGTGGCGCGACTTTCGAGAACGTGACCGTTTAATTCGGCAGGCCAGGTTCTTGGCTCTCCTGCTAAAACCAAGTTGATACTTTCGATAATTTGGGGAGAATCTTTGTAGAGTTCGTAAACCGATAAGCCTACTACTTCTCCGGGCTTGATTCCTAAAGCTTGTAATCCTTTTCCTTCGGAAAGTGTAAATATGCCGTTACAGTCAATGCCGAACAAAACTACGGGTGCATTGTTAATGACAGTGCTGAGGCTTTCTTGGCTGACTTGCAGTGCTAATTCTGCTTGTTTGCGATCGGTAATATCGATCGCAGCTCCGAATAATTTTACCACTTCGCCTTGCTGGTTTTGCAAGACTTGCCCCCAACCGATCAGATATCTCATTTCTCCGTTGAAACGGTAAATGCGGTAGTCAATTTCGTAGGGTTGGCGGGACGCGATCGCTTCCTCTATGATTTTTTGAAAGCGTTCTCTATCGTTGGGGTGAATTTGCTCCACAAGTTCTGGATAACTTGGTGTTGGCAGATTTAGTTCTAGATCGTAAATTCTTTTTAATTCATCCGACCAAGTAATTTGGCTAGTATTGAGGTCGAATTCCCAGTCACCGATATGAGCAACTTTTTGAGTTTCTTCGAGTTTGATCTGGTATTCTAATAGTTCGTCGGCGGCTTTTTTGCGATCGGTCACTTCTTTGGAGTTGCCGATAATTCGATAGATTCTGCCTGCTTCGTCCCGCAGCGGAGTTAGGGTAACTAGCCACCAAGTATCTGCTCCTTGGAACTGCAAGCATTGTTCGGAAGTAACTGAATTTTGCGATCGCGCGCAACTGATATAAGTTTGCCGCAGCATGGTTCCGACTTCCTCGCCAAATACAGCTTCGGGAGTTTTGCCGCACCACTCGCTATCGTCCCCGAGGCCCAGAATTCGCTTGCCGAACGGGTTAAAACCGACATAACGAAATTCGCCGTCAGTGTCTGCATCGATCGCAAAAATTATTTGGTCAATACCGTCATAAATACTGCGCAAAAATTGTTCTTGAGAGCTGAGTTGTTCTTGTACTTTTTTGCGCTCGCTAATATCTGTCGCCGTGCAGATCAACCCTTGAAATTCACCTGAAGGCGTCAATGTAGGAACTGCTGTCTCTTCAATCCACCGATACTCTCCGTCAGCTCTTTTCAGCCGATATTCTCGTTTAAAATTAGAGTTTAAATTCCAAGCATTCAGATATATTTGCTCGCAAGAATCTAAATCGTCTGGGTGAATGTTTGGCGTCCAACCCCGAGCAGAAATTTGTGCTTCAGTCAGCCCAGTAAATTCTGTCCACTGCAAATTAAAGTAACTGCAACCGCTCTCTGCATCTGCGATCCACAGCATTACTGGGACGCGCTCGGCCCAGTCGCGCCAGCAATTTTCGCTCGCACCCGATAAAGTGGCGATCGGCGCTTGTTTGAGCCGTTGAGTTTCACTTGGAGAATCGGTCATAACTTTACAAATGGTAAGTTGACAGTTGCTATTTTTCTTATTATAATGCGCCGGAATTAACCATCAAAAAATCTCAGCTTTTCACAACTAATATATCAAGGTGAGATTGATTTGTGCAAGCGGCATAAAACTCGCGCACAATAAAGGCTTGCAGTGAGGACGACCGTCCTAAAACTTTTGATTGGGACGATCGTCCTCACTGCAAACCAATTTTACAGTGCTTGTTTTAGCGAACATAATATGATATCAATTCCGGTTACACTCCTTATGATATAGAGGACACGGCAGTGCCGTGTCCCTACTACGCCAGATTAATTGTAGGGACACGGCACTGCCGTGTCCTGACTGTGGGTAATATTAATTCCGATGCTACCGGATTTGATATGATATATTATTCAAAAATTTATGACCGATTAGCGATTACCAATTACCCCCAAGTTTGAGTTCGTACCAGTTAAATTCGATCGCACTGGAATTTCAATCAAAAACTCCGCTCCCTCTCCCGGTGTTGAAATACAGCTCAATCGGCCGCCGTGCCGATCGACTATAATCGAGTGAGAAATCGACAATCCCAAACCCGTGCCCTTGCCCACAGCTTTAGTCGTGAAAAACGGGTCAAACAGCCTCGATCGCACCGAGTCCGGTATCCCCCACCCGTTGTCCGCAATAGATACCGCTACGAAGCCCGCAGCAGCCTGATAACTGCGAATAGCGATCGAGCTCGGATACCGGTCGCACTCCTCGATCGAACGCTGCTTGTCCCGTTCTTCCAAAGCATCGATCGCATTAATTAAAATATTCATAAATACCTGATTTAACTCGCCCGGAAAACACTCAACTTGTGGCAATAGCTGGTAATCTTTAACTACCTGAATCCCTGGACGGCTGCTGTGAGATTTCAAGCGATTTTGCAAAATCATCAAAGTGCTATCAATTCCCTCGTGAATGTTAACTGACTTCCCAGCGGATTCGTCCAAGCGGGAAAAGTTGCGCAAGGATTTAACAATCTCGACAATTCGCTCCGTTCCTACTTGCATCGAACTAAACAATTTAGGGAAATCCTCAGCAATATAATCCAAGTCTATTTCAGCGATTTTATCCAACACTTGGGCCGGAACATCAGGACAGTAATGCTGGTAAACTTTAATCAATTCCAGCAAATCTAAGCTGTAAGTGCGAGCCGGAATGAGATTGCCGTGAATAAAGCTGACGGGGTTATTAATTTCGTGAGCAACACCAGCAACTAACTGACCCAAACTCACCATTTTTTCATTTTGAACGAGTTGAGCTTGAGTCGTTTTAAGTTTATTAATTGCTGCTTCCAACTCTAGTGCTTTTAAGCGTTCTCGCGCTTCCGATTCCTGCAAAGCTGACTCGGCTTGTTTGCGATCGGCAATTTCAGTTTGTGCTTGCTCAAACAGCGTCGATTGCTGGATCGCGATCGCCAACTGCACGCTAATTTGTTGCAGGCACTCGACCTCAATTTCCTGCCAATGGCGGGGGCCCTTACACTCGTTGGCGATCAGCAGTCCCCACACATTGTCGCCTTGCAAAATCGGCACTACCAAATTAGCTCGCACCTGAAACTGAGCTAATAAATTAATGTGGCACTGGGAAAGACCCGCATTGTGAATGTCGTCCCAAACTCGAATCCGACCGTGCTTGTAAACAGAAGCATAGCTGTCTTCTAAGCAGGAATCCTTAATAGTTATTCCCAGAACCGACAGCCAATTTTCGCTCACCGACTCGACAGTTACAAAACCGCTCCAATCAAGATTAAACCGATAAATAATTGTCCGGTCTGTTTGCAAAAAATGCCGTACTTCCGCAACAGCTTTTGTCAAGATTTCTTCTAAATTAAGAGAAGAGCGAATGCGTTCCAGCATCCCTAACACCAGGCGTTCTCGCTTTAATTGCTGGCGCAAGATAGCCTCGGCAAGTTTGCGATCGCTAATATCTTCAATCACAGCAATTACATAGCTCGGTTCCCCAAACCCATCCCGCACTAAAGATACAGTCACATTAGTCCAAACAAATGAACCGTCTTTGCGAACAAAGCGTTTCTCAAGTGAATAATTAAAAATTTCCCCAGCTAACAGTCTTTGGCCAGAATCGACATCTGCTTCTACATCTTCCGGGTGAGAAATATCCCCAACATTTCGCGCTTTTAATTCCAATTCTGAGTAGCCGACAATATTGCAAAAGCCTTGATTTGCCTTCAAAAATTGACCGTCGGGCCACACTTTAACAATGCCGATCGCCGCTTGTTCAAATACAGCTCGAAATCGCTGTTCGCTTTGTTGCAAAGCAGTTTCTGATTTTTTGCGATCGGTAATGTCCATTGCCGTACCAAACAGCCGCACCACTTGACCAAACTCATTTTTAACAGCTTGTCCTTTACCGTTAACGTGCCTCATTTCTCCTGATGAAAAATAGATGCGGTGGTCGATATCGTAAGCTGTCCCTTCAGTCACGGCCTTTTGCACAACTTCTGCAAACCTTTCTTTGTCATCGGGATGAATTTGCTCTAAAAGTTCTTCCATTGTCGGCGGTCGATTCAATTCTCGACCGTAAACTCGAAACACTTCCTCCGACCAAGTAACAACTCCTGCCTCAATATCGAATTCCCAATTGCCGATGCGGGCAATTTTTTGCGCTTCTTGCAACTGTGCGGCAAGTAGTTGCAGAGATGCGATCAACTGCGTTTTTTCGGCTTCTGCTGCAACGCGGGCGCTGATATCTTTGTGAGTACCAGCCATCCGCAACGGCGCACCCCATTCGTCATACTCGACCACCTTGCCCATCGCCATAATCCACTGCCAATTCCCCGCTTTGTTGAGCAGTCGAAATTCAATTTCATAGATATCAGCGCCTCCTTCCAAATAGGAAGTTAAAGATGCCATTACCTTCACTCGGTCTTCGGGATGCAGCAAATTTTCCCAACTTTGGAGGTTATTTTCTATTTCAGTTTCTTCGTAACCGAGCATTGATTTCCCATGCGAGTCGAAATAAGTTTCGCCAGTAGCTATGTTCCAATCCCACAGCCCCAAAGAGCTGCCTGAAACCGCTAACTGCAATCGCTCTTGACTGAGTTTAAATGCCGATTCGGCGCGTTTTAGTTCTGTGAGGTCGGCAATTATTGCCATCATTCCTATTGGTTGACTGGCGCTATCTTTAATGCAGTCAGCTCGCAATTGAGTTTCTATAATTTGGCCATTTTTAGCCTTGAGTTCAATTTCACTGCAAACAGACAAACCTTTCCGCAGCACCTTAAATAACTTTCTCAAATCTTGAGATTTGGCGTACATTACTCCTGGGCCACCGGCATTATTTAGTTCCTCAACTGTATAGCCGTAGCGCTGAATAAATACTTGATTGTGATAAATTGAACAGCCGTCTAAATCTGCGATCGCGATCGCATCGCTAGCGCTGTCTACAGCTTGAGTTACCAAGCACAGAGTCAGTTCGGCGCTTTTGCGATCGGTAATATCAAAAATCGCTCCGTCGAGCCACAAAACTCGCCCTGCTGAATCATAACTTAGCCTGCCTCTTTCCGACATCCACCGCACCGCGCCGTCAGCGCGAACAATCCGGTATTCTAGATTGTACGGCTGTCTCGACTCTACCGCTGCCCTGAGTTGTTTCGCGAGCATTTCCCGATCGGCCGGGTGGATGATGCTAGCAAAACTCAAGCAGTTGTTGCCAATAAAATCCCCAGCAGGATAGCCGCTAATTGCCTCAATTTCATCGCTAATAAATACCATCGTCCACTCAGCATCGTACAAGCTGCGGCAGATAGCGCCCGGGATATTCTCAACGAGCGATCGAAATCTTGCATCGCTCTCCCGCAAAGCTGCTTCGGTCTGTTTTAAATCAGTAATATCCAGCACCATGCCTTCCCAAACTATATCCCCTTCCTGCCCTATTTCTGTCGGACAATCAACTCGTTCCGGTCTCGACGAAGCCCCTCGCATCCACTTAAGTTTCCCCGACGGCAGAATCGCGCGCCATTCCTGCTGCCAGGGCTGCATATTTGCCGCAGAAACAGCAATAGATTCTGCCACTTTTTGGCTGTCGTCTGGATGAAGACAACTGAACATAAGTTCGGGATTCTGCTGAAGATTTTCTGGTTCCAATTCATATAAATCCCGGCAGCCCGAAGAAATGTAAGGAAAAGATATTTTGCCGCCGGTTGAGAGCCGAAATTGATAAATTATTCCCGGCAAATTGGCAGCAAGTTGCCGCAATCTAGCTGCGCTTTCTTGCAGCGCTAATTGTTTGCGTTTATCCTGAGTGATATCTCGAATTATCCCGACGAGAATTTTACTGCCGTCGGTATTTTCAAAGACAGTTTTTTTAGTAGACAGAATGTGCTTTGCACCGCTGGCGTCCGTAAATATTTCCTCGCTCTCGTTTTCTTCCCCCCTCCTAAACACTTGTTCGTCATTCTGCCAAAAAATCTCAGCTTCTTGTTTTGGGAAAAAGTCGTAATCCGACTTACCCAGCAGTTCCTCGCGCTGCTTGCCGATCAGCTTGCAAAAAGCATCATTTAACAGTATCCAGCGGTGCTGTTCGTCCTTGACAAAAATTGGATCGGCAACTGCATCGATCGTATAATCCAAAAACTTTTTACTAGCTTCCAGTTCAGAGAGTGCTAAAACTTTATCCGTAATATCGTTGATAGTTCCTGTCGTCCCCTGCGCCCCGCCGTTCCAGCCAAACCTCAAAAATTCTTGCACTTCCACCCAGCGAATTTCGCCATTTTTGGTAACATATCGAATTTGATAGCAGCAGGATGTTTCTTGATTTTCGCTCCGGCGTCTCAACAAATTTAAATATTGGTATTGGTCGTCATAATGAATGCAACTCAAACAGGAAGTTCCTAAGCTTTCATCAACGGTAAACCCGGTAATTTCCGTCCAAGCCGGATTGAGAAAAGTCCAATTTCCAGCAGTATTTGTTTCAAAAACTACTTCTTTGATATTGTCAACAACTTCCAGGTATTTTTGTTGACTTTTTTGCCATTCTGCTTGCCGTTTCTGGCGGGCGATCGCGCACCGGATCGTCCGCACCAGCAGCCGGCTGTCTGCTTGTCTTTTCACCAGATAATCTTGGACGCCGACCGCAATTAACTCGACGGCGAGTTCTTCGTCATCGGCGGCTGTCAGAATGACGATCGGAATATTTATCCCGCAATCTTGCAGCCGTCCAAGAGTATTAAATTTTTCGCAGTCAGGAAGTGAAAGGTCTAATAAAATTACATCAAAAATCTCGCAGCTTAAAAATTCTATAGCTTCCCGGAGGCTAACTGCATTCGTCGCCTCAATTGATTGTCCCAGTCGGCGATCGGACAGCAGTTGTTGAATGAGTTCTGCATCTTCTGCACAGTCTTCTACTAAAAGAACTTTCAAGCAAGCAGGCGTTAAAGTTGACTCAAAAGTAGATGTCATACCATTTTAGATTTTAGATTTTAGATTTTAGATTTTAGATTTTAGATTTGGAATGACTGATGACTATCGCGGTTTGGCTCTTGCGTACAGTGGCATTTTTTTTAACTGGTATCCTTTTGCTATTTTTTATTAATAAAAAAATCGCAGCGGATGCAGCTACCTAGCTGATTTTTGGGGAACTTGAACCGCAGGCTTTAGGATGCCCTGCGTGCTTTCAGACTCCCAGATTTTTGTAAAATTGAGTTGTTCGCTGCAAGTTGTCTGCCTTCCCCCAAACATACAGCGTATTCCAGATTTATGAAGTAGGGACAAAGGCTAAAGCCTTTGTCCCTACCCGTTATCTGTACTGCACTCAACTGAAAACTGCTATAGTAGCCCAAAGTTCTCGTACTCTTACCTATATTGCAACTCACTTCTGTTTTAATTTACAACATTTGGCAGGGAAGTAGCAAGGGGAAAAGCAAAAGAGCGCCCAGGAATCAGGACTTGCATTTTTGACTGCAAACGTAGGAGCATTACGCTAGATTAAGCGGTTTGTAGTGAGGACTGAAGTCCTCTATCTAGCAGAAAGAAGGACTGGCATTCGGAAACTGCGAAGCTAATTATCAACTTAATAAGGGTTTTCTAACCCGACGGGATTTAACTGAGTTGAGTCTATCAAGTTTTCTGCTGTTTGGGCAGCACAACTGTAAACACGCTGCCTTGGCAGACATTGCTGCTAATAATAATCTCGCCCTTAAAAGGTTTTAAAAGTTCAATGCAGGTATAAAGTCCGAGACCAGTTCCTGTCGGTTCGCCTTCCGTTTTTTCCTCGCCTTTAGGCGGCTTTGAGGTGTAAAAAGGGTCAAAAACTTTTGACAAATCTTCAGGTGCTATGCCGCATCCCGTATCTGCAATATCCATGTATATGTTCGAGTCGTCTTGCCGAGTCACGATTGTTAGTTCCCTGCTTTTCTTTTGCCACATCGCATCCATTGCATTATTGATTAAGTTATAAAATACTTGAGAGATATAGGAATACATTAAGGGAAGGGTGGGAATTTCTTCGTCATAAAAGTATTTTTTTCTAATCTTATTTTTAAAATACAGATTGCCTTCCAATAGCTGAATTTCTCGCTGAACTAAATCGTTGATATTCACCGGTTGCAAATCTTGCTGTTGCTCTTTTCGGCTTTTCATCATCAGATTATCCATGATCTGATTGATTTTTGTGACAGCTTGCAAAATATACTTAGTATAATTTAAAAGAGAGTCTTCTTGAATTTTTGTGGCTTTTGTTTCAATCAAATCGACGCTAGTCTGGATCACTTGCAGCGGACTTTTGAGGTTGTGAACCATTCCCTGGGTCAAACGTCCGATGATGGCTGTTTTTTCCTGGTCGATGAGCTGCTTAGTTTTTTGGTTGACAAGTCTTTCCAGGTTTTGGTTGAGGTGGGCAAGTTCGAGGTTTTTTTCTTCGAGTTTTTTTTGTAAGCTGCGGATTGTCAAGTGAGTTTGAATGCGGCTCAATACTTCTTCGTGCTGGAACGGCTTGGTAATGTAGTCAACGGCTCCTGTCTGAAAGCCTTTTACTTTATCAAGCGTATCGGAAAGGGCGCTCATGAATATGATGGGAATCTCTCGCGTTGACGGGTCTGCTTTCAAACGCAGGCAAGTTTCAAAACCGTCAATTCCAGGCATCATGATGTCCAAAAGTATCAAGTCTGGATGGATGTATTCAATTTGCTCGATCGCACTTTCGCCGTCTAGAGCCACTAATACTTTAAACCCGTAATTCCTTAACAACTCGAAAAGTACGTCTAGATTTGTTTGGTTGTCATCGACAATTAGTATGATGCTTCTTTCGGAATTCTTATCGTTCATATTCAAGAGAAAAATTAAAATTTTTGACTTGTGAGTTTTGACTGGTGAGTTTAAATCGCATTCTAATCATGAGGATGGGTTAATGAAAATCATAACGCGCGACTCATAAATTCTTAGCGCTGGTTAATTTTCTGACAAATGTTGCTTCAGAAAGTCTCGAATTTGCTTAAGCTGAAATCCTTTGGCAAGTTGGCGCAGGTGGTGAACGAAAGGCACTAATTTCGGGTCAGAATTTTCAAGTTTAGCAATTTCCTCCAAAATAGCTTCAATATCGCCCATCGCAGCCGATCTTAACAGTGCCAAGACTGACTCCGAGGCAGGAGACTCGATCGCCCTGGAAGCAGCAGCAAGGTCAGATGATGGTTTGGGAGTTTGAGGTTTTCGCTTTTTGCCACACGATCCGTCTTCGTAAATCCATTCTAGTGCCAAATGTACGCGCAACAATTCTAAAAGCTCGTTAGTTTGAATAGGCTTGGGGAGAAAGTTATCGCAACCTGCAAGTAGACTCTCTTGTCTGGTAGTCTCGTAAACGCTAGCGGACAAAGCAAGGATAACTGCATCTTTTAATTTTGGCAACTGCCGCAGCCGCCTGGTAGCTTCCCAGCCGTCCATTACGGGCATCAGCAAGTCCATTAAAATTACATCCGGTTGAAATTCCAGTGCTTTGTGCAAGCAGTCTTCGCCGTCTGTGGCTTGTGCTATTTCAAAGCCCAAACGAGAAAGCAGCCTGTACAGCATGGCGCGATTTGCCTCATTGTCGTCCACTAACAGCACTTTGCGCCGACACCCGACAAAACCGACAAGTCGGCGTTTTTCTTCGGGCCGAGAGAGGAGTTCAGAACGCTGGGCGACTGCGGGCAAGTCTATATCCAACCAAAAAATGCTGCCTTTGCCCAAGGTACTTTGGACGCGAATTTGGCCGCCCATCATTTGGACTATTTTTTTGCTGATAGAAAGTCCCAATCCGGTACCTTCAACAAAATTGTTGCGATCGCCCACTTGATGAAATGGCAAAAATATTTCTTCTAATTTGTCCTGTGGGATGCCAATGCCCGTATCTTCGATTTGAAAGCGAATTTTACCGGCAGTCAATTCGCCGGAATTTACTGCTGTGAGGCTCGATCGCACTTTTCTGGTTTTTCGCGGTGGGTTCGACTCTTCCTGCGGTTCTAGATTCCCCGTCGAGTTTACTTTCTGAACGCTAACCTCCGCTCTTATATTAGAATTAATTGCGTTTATTTGAGTTGAATTTTCCGTGGAACTCCCTGCACAACCAATTTTGAAAGTCACTCCACCGCTATCGGTAAACTTAACCGCATTGCTGAGCAAATTAATCAAAACTTGCCGCAACCTTTTTTCGTCTGCTAAAACGTAGTCGGGCAGCGACGAGACCTGCTCGTAATTAAAGGCAATTCCTTTTTGAGCCGACCGCATCTGGAACAAATCAACAATACTTTTAACAAAGCTGGGAAAATGCACGTTTGTCGGGGACAGTTCCATTTTACTAGCTTCAATTTTCGCTAAATCTAAAACGTCATTAATTAGCACCAGCAAGTGTTCGCCGCACTGTTGAACGTTCATCAGACTCTCCTGTTGCTCCGCAGTTAAATTTCGATCTGGTTTGAGCAGTTGAATGTATCCTAAAATGCCGTTCAAAGGTGTCCGAAGTTCGTGACTCATGTTGGCGAGAAAGTCACTTTTAGCGCGGCTGGCGGATTCGGCGGCTTCTTTAGCTAATTGCAGGGCGGCTTCTGCAAGTTTGCGATCGGCAATTTCGGTTTGTGCTTGTTCAAATAGCGTCGATTGCTGAATGGCGATCGCCAACTGCACCCCCAATTGTTTGAGGCAGTCTGCCTCGAATTTCTGCCAGGGACGCGGGCCAGTGCAGTGGTGGACAACTAACAGCCCCCACAAGTTTTTGCCTTGCAAAATCGGCACTACCAGATTCGCTCTCACCTGAAGCTGAGCCAACATATTCAAGTGGCAGTCGGCGATACCGGCATTGTAAACATCATCTATGGCTTTAATTCTGCCGTCTTGGTAAAGACTAACGTAGGCTTCCCCAAAACAGGGATCGTAAATTTCCATTCCTACAATTGGTGGGGTATTTTCGCCAACCGACTCGACAGCGATAAACCCGCTCCAATCCGCATTGAATTGGTAGATAACAGTGCGGTCTACTTGCAAAAAATGCCGCACTTCTTCGACAGCTTTGGTGAGAATTTCTTCTAAATTGAGAGAAGAGCGAATGCGTTCTAGCATGGCTACTGCCAACTGTTCGCGTTTTAATTGCTGGCGTAAAGCGGCTTCGGATGTTTTGCGTTTTGTGATGTCTGTAATCACTGCAATTAACCCTATTGACTGGCCATTTATATCTTTAATGCTGTCGGCTCGCACCAGAGCGATAACAGCTTCGCCGCTCTTATTTTGCAGTTCAATTTCCCCGCACCAAGAGCGACATTTGCGAAGGTTTTTATAGATTTGTTTGTAATTTTTAGGCCGGACGTAAAGCCCGGCGCTATCACCGAGATCGTTGAGTTCTTCCACCGTGTAGCCGTAACGCTGAATGAAGGCTTGATTGTGGTAAATAGACCGCCCTTTCAAGTCGGCGATCGCGATCGCGTCGCTGGTGCTTTCGACGGCTTGAGTGACCCGCCACAAAGCTAATTCTGCTGCTTTGCGAGCGCTGATATCCGTCATCGAACCCACCATCCGCAGGGGGTTTCCGGCTTTGTCCCACACTGCTTGAGCGCGGGCGAGCACCCACTTGTAGCTGCCGTCTTTGCACTGCAAGCGGTATTCGGCGGCGTAATTGGGGGTTTGTCGATCGAGATAATCTTGGATCGCTGCTTGTACTCGATCGCGATCGTCTGGATGGACGCGATCGATCCCTGCGCTGTTGCTGTTTTCGATTTCGCTGTCTGCGTAACCGATAATTTCTTGCCAGCGGGCCGATCGAAAAACTTCATTTGTTTGAAGATTCAGATCCCAAATTCCGTCTTGATTGCCTTTGAGAACTAACTGCCAGCGTTCTTCACTTTTGCGCAATTCTTCTTCGGCTTGTTTGCGCTGAATGTGAGAACCCAACTGAGTCGCTACCGCCTTGACCAACTCTACTATACGCGGTTCCATAATCGATCGGTCGCGCTTGCAGAATACTAAAACTGCCAGCACCGAGGAGCTAGTGCGAATCGGCACTCCAAAACAAGCTTTCAATCCGACTGCGGCCGCCATTTGCGATCGGGCAAAAACAGGATTTGTGGCTATAGAAATATCTTCAATCCATTCTACCTTTCGGGTTGACAAAATCCGTCCCGGCACTCCCACTCCGAGGGCGAACCTAATTTTTTTACTTTCGCGACCGAACCTATCTAAATCGCGATCGCTAGCGTACCAAGTTTCGCTGTATTCCAAAACAGTACCCTTAGCAGCCGGTATCCAAGCTTCTGCAAAATTCCAGCCGATCGCATTGCACAGCAACCGCAAAATATCTGCTATGGCGCTCTCGAAATCTACGGACTCATTAATTGCTTGAGTAGCCGCCAGCAACAACTTAATTTCATCTTCTGCTTGCTTGCTTTCTGTAATATCAGTTCCCGTGCCGAGAATTTGTTTTAACTTGCCGTCTGCTGTTTTCGCAAATACAGTATCTCGGCTCACAATCCAGCGCCAAGAACCATCCTTGTGCCTAATTCGGTATTCAATTTCAAAGATATCCCCTTCGCAGCCAGTTTCAACTTGCTGTAAATAATCCGGCATTTTGATTGAATCTTCCGGGTGCATTAAAGTTGACATCATCCACGGCCCGATTGCCTGAATCTCCTCTACTGTATAGCCGAGAATGTGGTATATAGAAGCGTTCGCATAAATATTTTTTTGTTCTATTAAGTCATAAACATACAACATATTAGGGCTTGCCCCAGCAATTTGTTGACTGAACCGCTGGCTTTCTCGCAGTGCTGCTGCTGTTTGTTTTCTTTCGGTAATATCGCGAACAATGCAAATGATTTCCCCGTCTGGCAGCATTGTCAGCGAGACATCTGTAGGGACTTTCGAGCCGTCGCGGCGGCATCCTAGTGCTTCGGTGCTGTAACAACCTTTTTGGACTAAAACCGGTACCACTTCTTGCTCGAACCTTTGCAGTTCTGCACCTTCGTAGAATACTTTCCAACTTTTGCCTAAGAGTTCATCTAGAGAGTCGTAACCGTAGATTTTTAGTCTGGCTGCGTTGCAATAAATTAACTCTCCGCCTGAATCAAGTATGGCGATACCTTCGGAAGCTTTGGCCATTGCTACTGCTTGCCTGTGAAGTGCTGACTCGGAGCGTTTGCGCTGAGTGATGTCGCGGACGATGCCGATAATTTCATCTTCCGTGCAGAAGACTATTCTCGCTTCAAATTCGCACACTTGGCCGTTGACAAGCAGTTGATATTCTACGATTTCAATTTCGCCATTATCAACAGCTTGTTTGTTGTAGGACAATATTTTTTCGGCAAAAGCTGCCGGCAATATGTCTTGTGCTTTTTTGCCGATGACTCTTTTTTCCTGTAGGACATTATCGAAATCTTTGGCAGGTTTGAAGTCTACAAAAGTGCCGTCTGCCCGACAGCGAAATATCATGTCCGGTATCGCATTTAAAAGAGCGCGGTTGGTGGCTTCGCTCTTGCGCAATTCAGCTTCAGCTTGCTTGCTAAATGTAACGTCGCGAGCAACTGCATAAATCAAACCTTCTTCTGCAAACGGCGATGCCGTCCACGACAGCCATTTATAATTGCCATCTCGGCAAATATAGCGAATTTCTACGTTAATAATCGAACTGCCGCTTTTGAGGTATTCTAATTGGTTCAAGCAGGTCTTTCGGTCTTCTGGATGCACGAATTCGACCAAAGGTTGGGCTAACATTTCATCGCTGCTGTAACCTAATACAGTAGACCAAGCCGGGTTTAAGCGTTTGAAATAGCCGTCAAAACCTGCAATGCACAGTAAATCCAGCGAGATATTAAAAAATCTATCGCGGTCTTGCTGGGTTTGTTTTAATTCGGTGACATCCATCACCAAACCGTCCCAAACTATATCGCCGTTGGCTTGCTTTTCTGGCTTCGACGCACCTTGCAGCCACTTCACATTGCCGTGGATAATTTGCCGCCACTGGTGCTGCCAAGGTTGCAGAGTCGTTGCAGAAATTTTTATCGATTTTTCAAAGCCGGGGAGGTCATCTGGATGAATTGTTTCATAAGAAAAATTTGTCTTTTTTTCTATTTCTTTTGCTTCTAATTCGTAAAGGTTTTTGCTGCCCGAAGAAACGTAGGTAAAATACTTTCTACCGCCCGGCTCGACGCGGAATTGATAAATCATTCCCGGCACGTTAGCTGCCATTTTTTTAAACCGACCTTCGCTCTCTTCCAAAGCTAATTGTTGGCATTTGTACTCGGTGACATCTCGAATTGTGCCGACTAACATTTTACGGCTGTCAGTTGTTTTAAATACACTTTTTTTAATCGAAATAATTCTTTTTTTGCCGGCGCTGTCTGTAAAATTTTCTTCCGTTTCGACCGCGTTGCCAGTTCTGAATACTTCTTCGTCTTTTTGCCAAAATATTTGGGCTTTTGCTGGTGGCAAAAAGTCGTATCCCGACTTACCGATCAGTTCTTCTCGCGGTTTTCCCATTAACTCGCAGAAAGCATCGTTTAATACGATCCAGCGATGCTGCTCGTCTTTGACAAAAATTGGATCGGGAGTAGCATTAATCGTGTGCTTGAAAAACTCTTCTGATGTTTTTAATTGGTGTTCGTAACGGTAGCGATCGCTCACGTCCAAGATTACTTTTATTATTCGCTCGATCGAGCCGTCCCGGCCGCGAATACAGCGCAGGGAAACTCGAGTGTAAACTATTTCTCCGTCTCTTTTGCACCACCTTTTGTCTAAAACATAGCCTTCGCTCTTCCCTGCAAAAATTTTATTTAACTGCTCTAAACTGGCCGACAAGTCATCAGGAAAACCACACTGCTCCCAATTTCCGTGCAAAAGTTCTTGGCGCTCGTATCCCAGCAAATCGCACAAGGCATCGTTAACTTCCAACCACTCGCATTTTTCGGCTGATGATGGGGAATTTGGAGGGGCAATAATGGCAATTCCCACGAGGGAATTCTCGACTACCGAGCGATATTTTTCTTCGCTTTTTTGCAAAGCTTCTTGGTTGTGCTGCCGCTCAACTGCGTAGCGGAGCGATCGCATTAACATATCCCTGTCGATGTTTCGCTTGACTAGATAATCCTGAGCTCCTGCTTGGATTGACTGCACGGCGAGTTCTTCATCGTTGCGGGCCGTCAGTACGACGATCGGAGTATTTAAGCTGTATTCTTGTATTTTGACAATTGTACTTAAGTCTTGGCTGTCCGGCAGCGAAAGGTCTAGTAAAATCACATCAAAATGTTCGCCGACCAAAAGTTGCTGCGCTTTGCTGAGACGGTCTGTACAGCTTACTGACAGCCTTTGGGGATATGCTCGGCTGAGATTTGTTTCTAATAATAACTCTTCGATCAGATCGGCTTCGGCTTGATTGTCTTCCACCAGGAGAACTTTAAAACCGTTTCGCTTTGCGGTTGGGCTCAAAACTGATATCATATACCTTCTTATTCGTCATAAGACAGTTGAGCTAACTATTATAGCATATAAATAATTGAATGCCAAAAAATACGGCTGACCCAAGTTAAAAAATCCCTGGTTCAACAATTACAATGCTCTACATCGACTGTGTTTTTGCTCTAAGTAGGTCAACGCAATCAGAGGTAAAATTTTTACGATTTTTAGAAGCTCAGTTTCTTGAGGAAACAAAGCTGCTCGGTGTTGTGTTTTTTCGGCGATCGCCCCTGTCAACTGCCTTTCGGCGATCGAAACCGACCTTTTGTTGCCCTTCGATTCCGCTACCAACACAATCCGAGCGGTATCCCCGCACCACTGCGCGCTCAGCGCCAAAAAATCACTGGGAACTATGTTCGACTTTCAAATTTTTACCACCTTTTTTATCATAGCTTACAGAAATTCCCCGCTGCCATTTCTTTACTTTTTGCAATCAAATAAATTTTTTCCACAAATCTTGCTATTTAGCAAAAAACTGATAATATTGAAATAGAGGCAATCAAAAACTCTGCTGGATACAGCCTCAGAAAAAATCCGCGAAAAAATCCGCGAAAAAATTAGAGAAAAAAGCTGCAAAAAAATTAGAGAAAGAATCAGAGAATTTTCGCAACACAACTACTGTAAAAAAAATTACAGTCGTTGGTTTACTGTCCTTTGACCGAACTGAGCTGAAGTTTAGAGGAAAAAAGCCATGATCGAAAAATTAGCAATTCAACAAAAACAAGTTTTAATTCCCAAAGAAAAAGCCTTAGTATTGTGGTTTGATGAAGTCGGTATCGCCGACATCCCATTAGTAGGCGGAAAAAATGCTTCTTTGGGGGAAATGATTCAACAGTTAACTCCCAAAGGAGTCAGCGTCCCCAACGGATTTGCAACGACAGCATACGCTTACCGCTGCTTCATTGAGTCGGGGGGTTTAGAAGCTAAATTGCGCGAAATTTTGGCCGATTTAGACGTAGAAGATGTGCAGAACCTGCGACAAAAAGGCAAGCAAGCGCGGGCATTGATTATGGGTACACCGTTTCCGCGAGAACTGCAAGCGGCGATCGCGGATGCTTACGATCAATTGTGCGATCGGTACGGCGACAGCACCGACGTAGCAGTGCGTTCCTCCGCCACCGCCGAAGACTTACCAGACGCCAGTTTCGCCGGACAGCAAGAAACCTACCTCAACGTTCACGGCTGCACCGGCGTGCTCGAATGCTGCCAGAAATGCTTCGCCTCCACATTCACCGACAGAGCAATTTCTTACCGCCAACTCCGAGGTTTCGACCACTTTGAAGTCGCCTTATCTGTCGGCGTGCAAAAAATGGTGCGATCGGACTTAGCATCCTCCGGCGTCATGTTCAGCATCGACACCGAAACCGGTTTCAAAAATGCCGCCTTAATCACCGCCGCCTACGGCTTAGGCGAAAACATCGTTCAAGGAGCCGTAAACCCCGACGAATACCTGGTTTTCAAACCCACATTAAAACAAGGGTTCCGCCCAATTCTAGACAAACGCCTCGGCACGAAAGAAATTAAAATGGTGTACGATCTTGGCGGTTCCAAATACACCAAAAACGTCTCAGTAACGGCAACAGAACGCGGCAAATATGCCCTTAACGATGACGAAATTTTGCAACTAGCACGTTGGGCAGTATTAATAGAAGAACACTACTCCCAAGTGCACGGAACTTACACGCCGATGGACATCGAGTGGGCAAAAGACGGCAATACCGGCGAACTCTTCGTAGTCCAAGCGCGGCCGGAAACAGTGCAATCGCAGAAGTCCGCTACAGTTTTGCGGAACTACAAATTGCAAGGTTCCAGTGCAGTTTTGGCAAAAGGACGCGCCGTTGGCGAAGCGATCGGACAAGGCAAAGCCCGCGTCATTTTAGACGTTAGCGAAATTGCTGACTTTGAAGCAGGGGAAGTTTTAGTCACCAACAAAACAGACCCCGATTGGGAACCGATCATGAAAAAAGCGAGTGCGATTGTCACCAATTCCGGCGGCCGCACTTGCCACGCTGCGATCATTGCCCGGGAAATGGGAATTCCGGCAATTGTCGGCACCGGCGACGCTACCCAAGTCTTGAAAAACAATCAAGAAATCACTGTTTCTTGTTCCGAAGGAGAGGAAGGCAAAGTTTATTCCGGTTTAGTGCCGTTTGAAGTAAAAGAAAGTGCGATCGACAATTTGCCGCGAACCCGCACTCAAATTTTAATGAATGTCGGCAACCCAGAAGAAGCTTTTGGTTTGTCAGCAATTCCTTGCGACGGCGTAGGCTTAGCGCGCCTGGAATTCATCATCGCCAACCACATAAAAACGCACCCCTTGGCACTGATTCACTTTGATGAATTGACCGACGAATCCGTCAAGCGTCAAATTGCCAAACTCACATCACTTTACGAACACAAACCAGATTTTTTTACCGACAAATTAGCTCACGGAATTGCCACCATCGCCGCCGCATTTTATCCCAATCCAGTCATCGTGCGGATGAGCGATTTCAAGAGCAATGAATATGCTAATCTTTTGGGAGGGCGACAGTTTGAACCCAAGGAAGAAAACCCGATGCTAGGGTGGCGCGGCGCCTCTCGCTATTACGACCCGAATTACCGCGAAGCTTACGCTTTGGAATGCCTTGCACTCAAGCGAGTTCGCGAGGAAATGGGCTTGACAAATGTGATTCCGATGATTCCGTTTTGTCGCACCCCGGATGAAGGGCGCAAAGTGTTGGCCCAGATGGCAAAACACGGTTTAGTCAAGGGGGAAAATGGCTTGCAAGTGTATGTGATGTGCGAATTGCCGAGCAATGTGATATTTGCTGACGAATTCGCGCAAGTTTTTGACGGATTCTCGATCGGCTCTAACGACTTAACTCAGCTAACATTAGGATTAGACCGGGATTCTGCTTTAGTCGCTCACATCTTTGACGAACGGAATGAAGCTGTGAAGCGGATGGTGGAAATTGCCATTAAAGCGGCGAAGAAGTACGGCCGCAAGATTGGGATTTGCGGTCAAGCGCCCAGCGATTATCCTGAGTTTGCTCGCTTCTTGGTTGAGTTGGGTATTGATTCGATTAGTTTGAATCCTGATTCGGTTTTGAAGACTTTGTTGAATGTTGCTAAGGTGGAGGTTTCCGGTTCGATGATGGATTTAGCGACGGAGGTTGCTAAGGTTTAATCCTTGGGGTTTTTAAGTGAAATCGGGTTTCTTATATCTAGTCCTGTAAAATAACCTATCTCGTGTTTGTAGTGAGGATTTTATATCAATTCCGGCTGCGTCGGAATGATATAGAGGACACGGCAGTGCCGTGTCCCTACCGCGATCGATTGTAGGGACACGGCAGTGCCGTTTCCTGATTTCGGGTAATATTAATTCCGATACAACCTCGCGTTTGTAGTGAGGATTTTATATCAATTCCGGCTGCGTCGGAATGATATAGAGGACACGGCAGTGCCGTGTCCCTACCGCGATCGATTGTAGGGACACGGCAGTGCCGTTTCCTGATTTCGGGTAATATTAATTCCGATACAACCGGAATTGATTTTAGTCCAGATCGAAATCTGAGGACTTTAGTCCTCACTACAAACCTATCCAGAACAGCCCTCATCGGCGCCCGACAGCAACCGCCAGCAAACGGTTAACGCAGGGGCGGCATAGTTTGAAACTTGACCGGGAACTTTTCTGATTTAAAACCGTCTTTTGGCAGATAATTTTATGTTCCCGATCGTCTAAATTTAAAAAAAATATTCTCACGCACGAGCTCTGAAAATGTGCTAACTGCTCTCCTAATTATTTTCATAGGTTTAGTTCCGTGGCTGCTGTCTTTGTGGGTGATGGGCTCTGCCGAGAGCCTCGCCCGCGATCGAATTGCAGCGGCTAGGCTTGCGGTAGCAAATAGACCCCCGCGAACTCAACTAGCAACTGCCGATCGCACTTACGTAGAAGGCCTCGGTTATCCGATCGGCGATATTACTTGCGAGTATAACGCCCGCTCTAATTACATTCGCTGCGCTGTCAATCCTGCTGGGCCCTGTCAAGATTGTCGGTACTACCAAGCCAGAACTCTTGACGTTCGGGGTGAAAAGATATAGCTTGTATTGGTGCTGGTATCTACGCATATTTGCGGATATAGTAATCAATGAGTTAATATGTACTTAGGTGTAATGATTGTTGTTGGAGCTTGTTCAGGACGAGCTGCGTCCCAACTCAGCAATTAAAGCCTAATCGATCAGTATTGCTGGGTTACAGTTGCCGTAACAGGGGGATTACAGTCTGTGTTTTTCTAGTTGAGGACTTGCGCTTTCCTAAACCAGGTTAGACCATAAATCTTGGTTGGGCGGCGAGAAATCTAGGAATAAATCAAGTTTCTCGTCTCAGTCAGCGTAACTCCTGCAGTTAAGAAAATTAGCGAATAAAAATCGCAAGTAGCTGACGGGCAAATTTGCCAGTCGATTTCTCCAAAACATCATGAAAAATTCTGCACGAACAATTGTCTTTCTTCATTTACCTCAAACAGAAACCCGCTCGAAGACTCGCTTGTTGACAGTTTGAGAAGTTGGTTATGCGCCATACTAATCTGTTTTTGCGATCGCAGCTTTCGCAGTCTCAAACCTGGATTGTTGTCTCTAGACTGCAAATCATAAATTTTTAAGACGCCTCGTCGATACAGGGTATGTATATTTCAATTTAAATAACACCTCGGGCACTGCCGACCCAATTATGTCACGGCCAGCACTCCCTAGCAATTGCCTCCCTAATTAATGTCTGGTTTCCCGATGTGAACCGGGCTTGCACACCAAAACTAAAGAAACCGGGTTTCGACTTCGCTCAACCAGCAGGTTTTTTACTGGGAGCGAGGGCTGCAACGAATTATTTTCGTCCATAAAACCCGGTTTCTGCGTCCATAAATGGTGAAATTTCTCTGCAATAAAAGTGCATTAGACGATCTACAGAAAACCTCATAAAGTAAATTTTTGAGAATTCCTGTGATTATCTACTGCGGGATGTATAACATCTGCGTGTAACAGATACACTCCCTAGCCGAAAGCCGAAGGCAAAATATCACCCGACAGATAGATTATGGGGATTTAAACTCTCAATCCTCAGCGCTTGCGTCGGCGATATTTGCAATGTTATCAAATAGCAAGATAGCACAGCTTTGTGCTGAATTAAATTCGCCTGTTTCTCTTTCTCGCAGTCAAGCAGCAGAGCCTCTAACCCTGCAATTCAACCTTTTCAAGAGGTGGCTTTTATCATCTTGAAGCGGGCATCTTATATACAATCAGTCAGGTAATTCTACCATGCAAAGTATCTGCAACAAACCAATTTTCCTCAGCCAAAAAGCAGGTGAGACCACCGCAAGCATTGCTCCGAAAAACTCTCGAACAACAGCAACTTATCCTGATGAAAAACAAATAAAACAAGTAAAAGCAGAAAAGTGTTTCCTGTGCCAAAAACCCAGTGGCGGCGCGGGAATTGGGCAGCCCCACAGAGAATTTTTGCTCTTCACCGAGTCGGTGGGCGCCCGGACTGTAAAAAATGTACTGTTCATCGATTCGAGAGTAGAGAACTGCGACAGCTTGGCAAGAGGAGCAACAGCCGGTACAGAGGTATTTGTACTGGACTCGACGCGGGATGGAGTCGAGCAAATTACTAGAATTCTGGCTAATTGCAGCGATTTAGAAAGCCTTCAGATAGTGTCTCACGGTCGAGAAGCCCGAGTGCAACTAGGGTCGATCGAACTCAGCGGAGACAACTTAGAAACTTACAGCCATTTGTTGCAGCAGTGGGGAAAAGCCCTCAGCGAGAGAGGAGATATCTTGTTATTCGGGTGCAGCGTCGCAGCGGGGGAAAGCGGCGCGGCCTTCGTGCGGCGGCTCAACGAAATTACTGGTGCAGATATTGCAGCGAACGACGGATTGACGGGGAGTGCGGCACTAGGTGGCGACTGGAAATTAAAATTTGCGATCGGGGAAATAAAAGCGAGCATCGCCATTGAAAAAGAAGTGCTCGAAGCATACACCTACGTGCTCGGCACATTAGTTAACGAAACTTTCAAGAACGCCACAGTGAAGGGGCCTTGGATCTACCGAGGCACCAATGGGGTGCTGTACGATCCGAGTAAGGGCCCAGCTAACTCGCAATCTATACCGGGCATCACTGGAGGAACAGTATCAGGCTTACTTCCGGCTTTAGGTGGGGATACTCCTGGCAATGGCGTTCTGCAATTAACTCCAGCATCACTAGACAGGCGGGAGGCTTTCGTCCTCTACAACAACCCCATTCCTTCAAGCGACGGTCTGATTGTCAGGTTTGATTTCTATTCCTACGGTTCCAACCTGCAAATTAATGAGCCCCAGGGTTATTTTACTGGCAATCAGCCTGGGGACGGCATTGGTTTCTTCTTCATTGACGGTACTGCATCGCCAGACAAGCCCGGGGGTTATGGCGGTTCTCTGGGCTACGCTCAACGACTAGATGGAACCGTGGCCACACCCGGTATTAAGGGAGGTTATTTAGGCATTGGATTTGACGAGTTTGGCAACTATTCAGCACCGACAGAAGGGCGATCGGGTCCAGATCCCGATCCGGTTCCCGGCTCCTCAAATCCGCGTTTGGTCAGACCCGATTCAGTAACACTTAGAGGCAGGGAAGAGAATAATTACCGGTTTTTAACCCAAGCCTTTGCTCCCTTGGGCATCGATAACATTCCTACCAGTATTGACTTCACCGAACCCAATTTTAACTTTAGCAATACGTTGACGACCAATCGCGCGGCAGCGAAAAGATCCGTTCAAGTTACACTGAATCCATCTAACGATCGAGACAATCCCAATCGCCTCACCGTTGCCTTTGATACGGATCTTAACGGTAGCTACGAAACTACTCTGATCGACCTTCCCAACTTAGCAACCACCAACGGAATCCCAGTACCGCCTACTTTCAAATTTGGTTTTGGCAGTTCCACAGGAAGCGCCAACAACCTTCACGAACTTCAAAACCTGGTAGTTGAAACTATCAACCCTCCCACTATCTCGGCTGACGTTGTTACGATCAAGAGCGGGCCGCAATCCGTCAAGCCTGGGGGTAGCATTACCTACACCATCACAACCACCAACAGGGGGACAGCGCCCGCTCAACAAGTCCTGGTTCTAGACCAAATACCAGAGGAATTAATTCCGTCATCATCAACCGTTCCTACTGTCATAGCCTCGAACGGCGGCAGTTACTCAAACGCGACGCGGAATGTCACCTGGCCGGCAATTCCCGTTCTCAATGTCGGTCAAACCGTCACCTATACGCTAACAGTTGGTTTGCCACCTAATTTAGCTAGCGGCGGCACATTAACCAACGTTGCATCCAGCACTTCTGCGACTTTCGACCCCGACCTCAGCAACAACGACGGTTCAACACCCATAAGTAGAGTTCTGACTACTGTCACCGATACAGTCGCCGACCTCGTTACTACCAAAAGCGGCCCTCTCACCAGTGCGATCGGGTCAACCGTCACCTACAGCCTGACAACAACCAACAACGGGCCAGACGCAGCCACCAACGTCACCATCACTGACAGCATCATTCCGGGTTTAATCGGAGTCACGGCATCGGACGGCGGCACTTACGACCCTGTTTCGGGGATTGTCAGCTTCCCAGTACAGGCGACGCTGCAAAATGCAGGCACTCTCAGCCACACCGTCAGCTTTGTCCCGCCAGCGACGCTTAGCGTCATCAGCAACACGGCCAGGAGTAGCTCAGCGACTCCCGACCCGATCGCCACTAACAACAACGGCTCACCAACCAATAAAGACGGCACTCCGACCGGCTCGTCTGTTAGCACCACACTCACTTCCAGAGCCGACATCGTTACCACTAAAAGCGGGCCCACCGCGACGTCGGCCGGTGCCACAGTCAGCTACACGATCGCCACACTCAACAATGGCCCTAGTGCAGCAGAAGCCGTCACCATCACCGACAGCATCATTCCAGGCTTAACAGGAGTCACCGCATCCGACGGCGGAACCTATGACTCATTTACCGGGATTGTGACTTTCCCGGCTGTGGCGATCGCCAATGGCAATACAGTCACTCGGACGATCGGCTTTATCGCCCCAGCCACCCTCAGTGCCGTCAGCAACACCGCCAGAAGCACCTCAGTCACTCCCGACCCCACCCCAAGCAACAACGACGGTACAAACCCTAATTCCACTGTCAACACTACGATCGGTGCTAATGCCGACATCGTTACCACTAAAAGCGGGCCCACCGCGACGCAGGCCGGTGCCACAGTCAGCTACACGATCGCCGCACTCAACAATGGCCCTAGTGCAGCAGAATCCGTCACCATCACCGACAGCATCATTCCGGGGTTAACAGGAGTCACCGCATCCGAGGGTGGAACCTATGACTCAGTTACCGGGATTGTGACTTTCGCGCCCGTGGCGATCGCCAATGGCAATACAGTCAATCGGACGATCGGCTTTATCGCCCCAGCCACCCTCAGTGCCGTCAGCAACACCGCCAGAAGCACCTCAGTCACTCCCGACCCCACCCCAAGCAACAACAACGGTACAAACCCTAATTCCACTGTCAACACTACGATCGGTGCTAATGCTGACATCGTTACCACTAAAAGCGGGCCCACCGCTGCGACGGCCGGTGCCACAGTCAGCTACACGATCGCCACACTCAACAATGGCCCTAGTGCAGCAGAATCCGTCACCATCACCGACAGCATCATTCCGGGGTTAACAGGAGTCACCGCATCCGAGGGTGGAACCTATGACTCAGTTACCGGGATTGTGACTTTCCCGGCTGTGCCGATCGCCAATGGCAATACAGTCACTCGGACGATCGGCTTTATCGCCCCAGCCACCCTCAGTGCCGTCCGCAACACCGCCAGAAGCACCTCAGTCACTCCCGACCCCACCCCAAGCAACAACGACGGTACAAACCCTAATTCCACTGTCAACACTACGATCGGCACCGGGACCAGTCTTGCTAGTGCCGACATCGTTACCACTAAAAGCGGGCCCACCGCGACGTCGGCCGGTGCCACAGTCAGCTACACGATCGCCACACTCAACAATGGCCCTAGTGCAGCAGAAGCCGTCACCATCACCGACAGCATCATTCCAGGCTTAACAGGAGTCACCGCATCCGAGGGTGGAACCTATGACTCAGTTACCGGGATTGTGACTTTCCCGGCTGTGGCGATCGCCAATGGCAATACAGTCAATCGGACGATCGGCTTTATCGCCCCAGCCACCCTCAGTGCCGTCCGCAACACCGCCAGAAGCACCTCAGTCACTCCCGACCCCACCCCAAGCAACAACGACGGTACAAACCCTAATTCCACTGTTAACACTACAATCGGCACCGGGACCAGTCTTGCTAGTGCCGACATCGTTACCACTAAAAGCGGACTCACATCGGCAGCGCCGGGGCAATCTGTCACTTATACAATTACTACGGCGAACATCGGCCCCAGCGACGCGGCCAACGTCACCATCACCGACAGCATCGTTCCAGGTTTAACAGGAGTTTTGGCTTCCGACGGGGGAACCTATGACCCAATCTCAGGGGTAGTGAATTTTCCGGCGATCGCCAGCGTACCCGTTGGTCAAAGCGCTATCCGTACCGTTACTTTAGCAGTGCCCAACCGTGGCAGCATCACCAATATTTCCAGCAGTAAATCAACTACTCCCGACCTCAACCTCAGCAATAACGACGGCTCCTCTGCCACCGCTAGAGTCACTACCGCCGTTGCTCTCGATAGCGTCGCCAGTAGTGCAGACTTGGTGACTACCAAGACTGGTCTCACATCTACGACCGCTGGTAGTTCAGTTACTTATACTATAGTTACCACCAACAATGGACCGAATGCTGCTGAAAACGTAGTGATTACTGAAAGCATCATTCCGGGTTTAACGGGAGTCAACGTGTCCGATAACGGCACCTACGATCCAGTTACAGGGGTTGTCACCTTCCCAACTATTCCCAGTTTGGCTAGCGGCAGCAACACAAACCGCCAGGTAACTTTAGTTGTGCCAGCGACCGGCATCACAAGTATATCCCAGAGCCGATCGACCACTCCCGACCCCAACCCCAACAATAACAACGGTTCCGAACCCAATGCCACTGTCATCACCACAGTCAGCGCGACGGTCGGGACCAACCTACCCCCGGTAGCGGACAATAGCAACACGACACTACCGGCCAACAGCAGCATACCCATCAAGGGAATCAAAGGAACAGACCCAGACGGCACTATTGTTTCCTTCATCCTCAACACCCTGCCACCAACAAATCAAGGCGTCCTGTTCTTGGGCGACCCCACGAAAGGAGGAGTGCCGGTCACGTCCGGTCAAGTCCTCACCTCAAGCCAAATCGACCAGTTATTCTTCCAAGGAAGCAGCACTTTCTCAGGAACCAGTTTCACCTACAGCGCCATAGACAGCAGTGGCGCCATCAGTCCCACCCCTGCGACAGTCTCCCTGTTTCCGCCTACCGCTGACCAACCGCCAATCGCCAACAACTCCAACGTTATTTTGTTGCCAGACAGCAACGCCCAAATACCCGGATTGGGAGGAACAGACCTTGACGGCACGGTTGTTTCCTTCACCATCAACACCGTGTTGCCACCCGAGGAAGGTACATTGTTCTTGGGCGACCCAACCAAGGGGGGAGTCCCGGTTACACCCGGTCAAGTTTTGACGCCGGATCAAATTACCCAGTTGTTTTTTCAGTCCAGTAGCAGTTTCACAGGGGCAAAGTTCACCTACAGCGCTACGGACAACCTCGGCAATACAAGTCTGGGGGTTGCCACTGTGTCGGGTATTCTGGCAACGCCGACACCGACGCCGACAGCGACGCCGACAGCGACGCCGACAGCGACGCCAACAGCGACGCCTATTTTCGGCAGAGTTCCCGAACCGGATACTGGCTGCGGTTGCCAACCACTGCCCTTGCAGCCCTCTATAACATTTATCCAACCCCAGCGTTCGCAAATACTTAACTTCGACTCAAACGCCGCAGAGTTGATTAACATCCAAAACACTCTCATCGGCACTCCCGGAAACGATTCCTTGACGGGAAACGACGCTAACGAAATGTTCGTTTCTTTCACCGGCGACGACACACTTTTAGGGGAAGGCGGTTCAGACATTGTGTTTGGCGACCAACAGCGAGACTTCATCGCTGCCGGTAGGGGCAACGACATCGTTTACGCCGGCAAAGAAACCGATGTGGTGTTCGGAGGGAAACTAGACGATCGCATTTTTGGCGACCGCAGTTCCGACACATTGTACGGCGATCGCGGTTCCGACACGATCGTCGGCGACAACGGCAACGACATCGACCTCACTGGTAACGACGGCGACCTGATTTTCGGGGGCTCTTCAGGCGATGCCATTGCTGGCAATCAAGGCAGCGACACCGTTTACTCCGGTAAAGACCCCGACATCGCGACAGGGGGCAAAGAAGATGACTTGATTTGGGGCGACAAGGGCCCGGACACCCTCTACGGCGACAGCGGAGACGACTCTCTGTTCGGCGGCGTCCTCAACTCCCAGGACAGCGACCCCGACGGGCAAGATTTGCTGTTTGGAGGCGACGGGAACGACTTACTTAACGGCCAGGAACAAGACGACACTTTGCTGGGCGGCAACGGCCGGGATTTGGTGTTTGGAGGCAAAGGGGGCGATCGCATTTTCGGCGAAACTGAGTCCGACACTCTCTACGGCGGCCGCGATTCGGACACGATACTCGGCGACTACGGCAATGCCTTCAGCAGCACAATTGCTACCGAAGAAGGCGACTTAATTTTCGGCAACGACACCGGCGACATCATCGGCGGAGGTAGCGGTAACGACAGCATTTTTGCCGGCAAAGGTAACGACTTAGCGGTAGGCGGCAAAGATAACGACATGATTTGGGGCGAACTCGGTTCCGACACAATTATCGGCGACGAGGGAGACGATTCGCTTTACGGCGGCTTGCAAAACCAGTTAGTGTCGGATGTTGACGGCCGCGACTTGCTGTTTGGGGGAGATGGGAACGACTTCCTCCACGGCGGCGAGAGTTCCGACTCTCTCAGCGGTGGTTTTGGCAATGATACGGTTCGCGGTGGCAAGGATGACGATTTAGTACACGGAGATGCAGGCAATGACTTAGTTTACGGTGATGACGGCAGCGATATTTTGTGCGGCGATGAGGGCAACGATACCATTTTTGGCGATCGGGGGGAAAATGCTCTAGGTTCCGTGGGTGCGATCGGCCAACAAGACTGCATCAACGGCGGCAGCGACGACGACCTTCTCTACGGCAATGAAGGCCAAGATACTCTCAACGGCGACGATGGTAACGACACTATTTACGGAGGGAAAGATAGCGACATTCTCAACGGAAGTGCAGGGGATGACTGGCTTTATGGAGACTTTGGCGAGGATACTTTAATTGGGGGTACTGGGAGCGATCGTTTTGTGTTAAATAGCAACAGCGGTATCGATACAGTGCTCAATTTTGAAGTAGGAACCGACAAGTTTGTTCTCGCCGACGGGCTGAGTTTCCAACAGTTGCAAATCACTCAAAGCGGGAGTGAATTTTTACTGCAATTAGCCGGAACTAATCAGGTTTTGGCTAGAGTAATGGGGGCTAATAACCAGATTGCAGCGTCGGATTTCCTTTCAGTTTAGGCGGTTGCTATACAGTCCTAGACGCACAGACTCTATCTGTAGGGTGCGCCGCAGCGCACCTTACCCCTACCAATAATGTCTCAAACCATTTTTTGTGTCCTGGACTGTATATATAGCAGTAACTGGTTCCCAGGCAGAGCCTGGTAACGAGTAGATGCAGTAAAAGTGAGATACTGATGATTGTGGAAGTGACCGATCGCATGAGTGATGCACAACCCCTCACCGTAGAAGACCTAGAAGGTTTTTTAAATGTTTTCAGGAGAATTATGGATGACAAATTTTACAAGTTTTACGCGCTGCGAGAGTACCGTAACAAACCATCGGACAAAATACCCGCAGCCCACCAAATAGAAGCGTTGGAAAGGTTGGATGAGTGGTTCAGGGAGCAACGCGATATGCACTCTGGCAGCATTCTTGTTTTGCCCACTGGGGGTGGCAAGACTTTCGCTACTGTACGGTTCCTCTGTACCAGTCCACTTTCCAAAGGCTACAAAGTTTTGTGGTTAGCTCACACTCACCATTTGCTAGAGCAAGCTTTTGACACCTTTAAATCAGAAGTCAAGCACATATCTCAACCTCAAACCAGGCTTGACGTGCGAGTGGTTTCTGGTACACCAGGACATTACTCTGTTGAGGAAATTGGAAAAACGGATAATGTTTTAATTGCTACACTTCAGACACTGACTCGCGCTTATAAACGTAAACAACCGAAGCTAGAAGCATTTCTCAAATCAGCAAACGATAAACTTTTTGTTGTTTTTGATGAAGCGCACCATTCTCCTTCACCTACTTATCGCCAGTTAATTATCGCTTTGCAGGAACGTTTCCCTAAGATGTATCTTTTGGGGCTGACTGCAACTCCAACCTATAGCAACCAATATAAGTATGGGTGGCTTGAAAAGCTTTTTCCTCAACGAATACTTTACCAAGTAACTGCTCAACAACTCATGGCTGATGGCATTCTTTCTAAGCCAGAGATTGAGCAACATAAAACTAACTTTGAGGCTCCTGAGTTTGAAGCAGAAGAATATAAAAAATGGACTAAAAGTTACCAAGATTTACCGGAAGACATCATCAGCAAATTAGCAGAGAATCGCGATCGTAATGCTTTTATTGCAGAAACTTACGCAAGTAATAAAGAGCGGTATGGAAAAACGATTATATTTGCCGACCGATGGTTTCAATGTGAGCAATTGCGTGAGTTTTTGGAAAATAGAGGTATACGTGCTGGCGTTGTTTATTCTGGAGCTAAAAGCTCTGAAGGAGAGAAAGTTCGCAAGCGGGATGAAAATGCCCGTATATTAGAGGCTTTCCGTAGCAATAATTTTGAGGTGTTAATTAACATTAAAATGCTGACCGAAGGAACTGATATTCCTGATGTTCAAACTGTTTTCATAACTAGAGAAACTAAAAGTGATATTCTGCTCACTCAGATGATCGGACGCGGCTTGCGTGGCCCACGTATGGGGGGGACAGAAAAAGCCTATATAGTTGCTTTTATTGATATCTGGAAGTATGAAATAAAATGGGCTGGATACGGTCAAATTATTCCTGGAATTGCTGATAATGATGCTTCCGAAAGTCATGGTCTATCACCGCAGGTTATATTAGCAGATTTAGTACGAAGATTAGCTCAGCAAATGGATATAACTATTGATAATATTACTGGGCTTTTTTTAACTTTACTTCCGCTTGGCTGGTATAAGGTTGAATTTGAAACTGTTGCTAAAGGAAGTGAAGATGACATACGGATGACAGAATTAGTGATGGTATTTGAAGGCGAGAAAGATGCCTATGAACGATTTATTGAAAGTATTGCTGGGAGCATCCCATTTTTGCTTTCATATCATGGACGGTTGCATCAGAATAATATATTTGGATGATATAGCGTGCGAG
>NZ_JAUBPE010000041.1:0-63015 GCF_036700565.1 Microcoleus pseudofavosus SVA1_A4 | reverse complement strand
ACTTTTTCGTAACTCATTTTTGATTAGTTGAATTTCTATCTGTTTTACAATTCTATCAGACTTTCGCAGGAGGTCTAATGAATCCTTCTGTATTTATTATTTTAAGCAGTGCATAGCCTCAACTGAACCTTATTGAATTATGAACCAGTAATATGGGTAGTATGTAGATTAATAAGATACCGAATTGGGGCAATATTTATGTGTAACTAAAACCTGTATAAACCGCAAAAAAATAGTCAGATGCAGTAAATTAAAGTAGGGATATTTTATTTATAAATCTTCAAACCCTTATTTTACCGTTAGTTTCTGGCTGCCTGAGCTTTGAGGGCAGGCAGCCAGAAACTAACGTGGTAAATGGCTTGAGAGTTTTTGGAGATGTCTAATGCGTAAGTCTACAGAGAAAATTCTCGCTTGTGCCAGTCTAAAGGGCGGAATGTGGGTTAGTATGGGAAAATATTTGTAAAACTCATTGAAAGAGGCTACAAACCTCATGCGCACACCTATACAAGTCGGCAAAGAAATCAAGCGAATTATCACGTTTGAAACCAACTCCATGGGCGAACCGATGGCGGTCGTGGTTTACAAAAAAAAAGGTGTCACCGCCCGCGCGACCACCGATCGGGAAACCGTGCAGACCACAGCCAAGAGCGTCCTTGAAAAGGTAGTGGATTCTCAAATCCAGGCCGCGAATGAATTTAAGGCATTGAACGAACAGGCAGGGCCGAACTGGCTCAAGGAACTCGGGAAGAACATCTCGCTCGCTATAGTCAAGGGTGGGAGTTCATTCGAGACCAAGTAGTGCGCGACCACTGGCGGCAGGCAATAATTCGAAGGGGTACGATGTCCGTGTCTTTATCTTTAGGATTTCCTGCGTGTGCTCAAGACCGCATGCATTTGATTAACCTCGGCACGTGCAGCGCCGTGATTCAATGCGTTATTTCACTAGACGACTGCCTTGATGAAAGGCTATTCTCTGAAAGCGTGAACCGGGTACTCGCATCCGAACCGATTTTGCAATGCCAGTGGGTTGATAGCTCGCTATCTCCTAGGTGGGAACAAGCCAAATCAGACCATCAGGAGCGGTTTCGGCTAATTCAGACGGTCAATCTCAAGCAAGAGCTGGACGACTTCATGTCAGCTCCACTCGACCCTAGGACTGATAGCCTGACTCAAACCAGAATCTTTCGCTCCCAAGATCATGAGGGGGCGAAAGATACATTATGCGTCAAGATATCCCACGCAGTGTCAGACTCAGGCGGTCTGCGCTATTTTGTGGTCAAGCTGGGAGAGACATACGCAAAACTGCGAGAGGATCCTAATTACCATCCCCCTAAAACTGTCACGGAGCGCAGCGGTTGGCAAGTTTTTCTGCAACTGCCCTTCAAACAGAAAATCCGGCTGTTTCAAAAAGGCAGAAAGAATTTCATCTCGAAGGGACAGTGGCGGATTCCTTTTGACAGCCAAAGAACCGGGGGGATGGCGTATGTCACTAGAACCCTTGACCAGGAACAGTTCTCAGCTTTGTCCCGGTACGCGAAAGAGAACGGCGCTTCACTGAATCAGGTGATGCTAACTTCCTATGCGCGAGCGTTACGCCGTTTCATTAGCGCGGAGCTAAATACTTTGCTGCCCCTAGTCAATACGCTTGACCTACGGCATTATCTGCGGCGCCAGGGCGATCCAGGTGTCTGCAATCTCTCTGTGCCACTGCTTCTGGAGGTTGTTTTCCAGGAAGGGGACTCATTTGAGGAGACCTTAGTTCAGGTGAAGTCAAAAATGCTGGAACAGAAAAAAAGCGTTCCTGGAATTTTCCAGGCGCTGGCGATGGAAATCCTCTTTCTCGCACCATTCTATTTGGTAAACAAGCTGTTCAATAAGGTGTTTTCGGAAGCCTCCGTGTCCGGCGTTAGCGTCCCGCTCTTTTCGGATGGGGGAACTGCAAATGTGGAGATTCCCGGTCACAACCTCCTACATTCTTATGGCGTAGGCCCGATCGCTTATCCGCCAACTTTCATGGTCACGGCTACGACATTCAAAAATACTGTAACTTGGGCTGCCGGATTCTGCCAGGAGGCGATATCCCGCCAGTCAATCGCGCATTTCTTCGACTTGATGGTAGAGGAATTTCCATTGTCTAGAAATGTTGCGGACGAACTCGGTTCCGTTGCCAAGAATTTAATTTCCCAACCACTTGATTCGTAAAAGAAATTTATGATTCGTTCTGTTGCCTTGTTTCCAGGGCAAGGCTCTCAGTTTCGCGGCATGGGCCGCGAGTTGTTTCCGCGATACCCGCACCTGCTTCAGCAGTCGGACGAAATTCTTGGTTTCTCCGTCGAGGAACTTTGCCTTCACGATCGCGGGGACGATCTGATCAAGACGCAATTCACCCAAGTCGCACTGTTCGTCGTCAACGCGCTGTCTTGGCAGGTGAAGTTTGGCGACAGCGGTCGTCTACCCGATGCGGCGTGCGGGCATTCCCTGGGCGAGTATAATGCGTTGTTTGCAGCGGGCGTTTTTGACTTTGCCACAGGACTTAAACTTGTCAAGAAGCGTGGCGAGTTGATGGGCCGCCAGAGCGGCGGTGGCATGGCGGCGGTAATCGGCTGCGATGCCGAAAGCGTCCGCAAAATTCTTGACGATTTCGCTTTCGATACCCTCGACATCGCCAACTACAATTCCCCGAATCAGGTCGTTATTTCTGGCCCCAAGCGGGATGTCGAAGATGTTGCGGCTGTGTTTGCGGAAGTCCCTGGCTCGAGATACGTGGTCTTGGGCGTTGGAGGGGCGTTTCATTCGCGCTATATGCGCGAAGCTGGCGATGAGTTTGGAGCTTTCATCCGAACCATGCGCTTCAATGCTCCCCGTTTTCCCGTTATATCCAATTTTCTGGCCCGTCCTTACACTTCCACGGAGGTGATTACGACCCTCACGAGCCAAGTTTCGAGCCCCGTGCGCTGGATGGATAGCATTAGCTACCTCCTCGGACAGGGGGCTTGCGATTTCCACGAAATCGGGCCGGGTACGACGCTCACGCGGTTGCTGAACCAGATCGCCCCAGGTTCAGTTCAGGGGGTACCCGCAAAATGAATGCACGGATTGTGTTCATGTTCTCTGGGCAGGGTTCTCAGTATGCGGGGATGGGGCACGAGCTTTATAATCGAAATCTTGTTTTTCGCCGGTGCATGGACGAGTTTTCCGAAGTGGCGTTCCCGCTCCTAGGTGTTTATCTTTCGGATAAGATTTGTTCTTCCACCGAGTCTGAATCCGACTTATTGGTACAGACGAGGTATACAAATCCAGCTTTGTATATGTTCAACTACGCCGTCGCAGCAACACTCGAATCTTCTGGTGTCATACCTGATGAGCTTCTGGGCTACAGCTTGGGTGAGTTGACGGCGGCAGCCTACAACGGGAATGTAGATCGGTTCGATCTGTTCGTAAGGTTAATTCGGGCATCATTCGCCCTCGAAAAGCATTCGCCCGGTGGCGGAATGCTCGCTGTACTGGATTCCCATCAGTTGTGGGATCGCCACCCTGAGTGGTTTGGCAGTACATCTCTAGCCAGCGTGAACTGCAGCCGGAGCTTCGTTGTCAGCGGCCCGACCAACGTTTTGGACGAGTTGCAAGGCCGCTTGCAAGCCAGCAGCGTTCTGTTTCAGCGTTTGCCCGTGATGCAGGCCTTTCACTCGCCCTGGATCGACACGGCAAAGCCCTCAGTCTTCAGAGAAATCGATAATATTTCCTTGACCGCCCGGGGCCGCTTCCCGATCTATTCCTGTGTCGCACCCGGAATCGTCGAGGAAGACTCGATCGGCCCCCGGAGATTCTGGGACGCCATGCGCCAGCCTGTACTATTTGAAACGACGTTCCGGCATATTGAGGCAGGTGGGCCGAGGCTGTATATTGATGTCGGTCCGAGCGGAACGCTGGCGGCCTTTGCAAAAATTGCGGTTGGTAATGCCTCGAAGTCGTTAGCTTTACCTGTAGTCGATCGATTCGGGCTCAACGAGAGGGGACTGCAAAACGCGTTGGTCAAGGCTGCGGCATGGCGTACTTCCTAACCCCTCCGGCACGAGGCGCGGCGAATGTGACTCTCAGAAGGCCGAATTATATGGTTCCTTGCCGTTTCAGCTCGGTGTCTGCATCCCAATATTCAGCGCTGGCGGAGCAGCGATCCAGCATTTTGTCAGATTCAGAGTTGGCATACTTTGAAGGTCTGCCGGTTTTGAGACGCCGTACTTCCTATCTGTTGGGGCGTTTTGCCGCCAAGAACGCCCTCGCCTCCCTGGTTGGTGAGGACGATTACCGATCCATTTCGATCGAACCCGGCATATTTGGTCAGCCCATCGTCCATCACCGGCGTTCGATAGGTTACGACATCAGTATTTCCCACAATAGCAGACAAGCTGTAGCGATCGCGTTCGACGCCGGACATCCTATGGGGATCGATATTGAAGAGTTTGATCCCGCCCTTTACGAGACTTTGCTGAGCGCCGTCCCCGGTGAAGAAACTAGATTCTGGGATCGTCGCAGCGAAAACCCGAGTCCCGAACTGCTGCTCGTTCTGTGGACGGCGAAGGAGGCGCTTTCAAAAGCGCTTCGCTGCGGAATGATGACGCCCGCCTCGGTATTGGCGATCGCATCGCTCGATCGATCTGGAAGTTGCAGATACCAGTCGGTGTTCCGTAACTTTGGTCAGTACAAAGCGCTTTCGTGGGTATCCGAAGCCACAGTAATTTCGATTGTTTTGCCGCTTCGCACCGAAATTGAGTTCGATCCATTTAAGTTAGGTAGCAGTAGGTAGGAGTTTGACTAAATAGCAAAATACTTTACTAAAGCTATCCATAGTTATTGATGGCGATAGTGTTGACAGGGTTGTAATTCTCTGCTAAGTTTACCAGAACGCCGAAAACCAAGGCTGATTTATCTGGTTTGTAAACCACAGTCGAGTCAAAACTAGCGAGCCTATAAAAAGGTCAAACGGGAGTCCACGGTTTGTTAAATTTGCTGAAAATAATGGCTGAACAATGGCTATTCGCTTCAAAAAAAATAGTTATGACCGCGTGAAAAATAGGGTGGGCTACACCCGAATTTACGCCTGTGGACAAGTTGGAACGGACTCCCTTGGTAGAAGCAGGAAGCAGACCCTCTGGAAATTACTTCTGGTTGAATGGTGAAGCGATTTGATAAGTAGAGCCAAGTTTTGTATAGCAGTTAAAAAAGCATGACAAAGGACATAGCTGTAATAGGCCTCGCCTGCCGCTTCCCAGACGCCTCCAGTGCTGAAGTATTCTGGTCCAATCTGGTATCCGGATTGAACTCGATCGTGGAGATTCCGCTCGATCGATGGGACCGCGAGGCCTACGCTGACCAGACGGCGAGCAAATGGGGCGGCTTCATCAATGGAATTGCGGAGTTCGATGCCGGGTTTTTTGCGATTTCTCCACGAGAGGCCCGCAATATGGATCCACAACAGCGGTTGCTTCTCGAAGTTGCGTGGCATTGCATTGAGGATTCCGGTGTTGCGCCTGCCCTACTCCAGAGAAATCGCACCGGCGTTTACATGGGTGCAATGACGCTCGACTACCTGCAGACTGCCACCGCAACCGGCGTTGAAGTGGATGGATTTTCGTGTCTTGGCGGTTACAGTTGCATTCTTTCCAATCGTATTTCTCATGCCTTCGGTCTGAGTGGCCCTAGCGTGACCATCGACACTGCCTGCTCGTCTTCATTAGTAGCAATTCATCTGGCACGGCAAGCACTGCTCGCCGGCGATTGCGACATGGCCTTCGTCGGTGGAGTTTGCCTGAATCACAGGCCGTGGAAACACCTCTCCTTTTCGCGGGCCCGAATGCTGAGTCCTACCGGCCAATGCCGAACCTTCGACGCGAGCGCGGATGGCTATGTTCCAGGTGAGGGTTGTGGGGTGGTGCTGCTTCAACCCCTAGAAAAAGCGATTGCCGAAAACAACAGAATCCTCGGAGTTATCAAGGGCTCGGCAGTAAACCATTCGGCTGTCGCGGAATCGATTACAGCTCCCAGCGCGGACAGGCAGACAGCGCTGTTAGTTTCCGCATACACGAATGCGGCTGTTGACCCCGCGACAGTTACCTACATCGAAGCGCACGGTACCGGAACTTCTCTGGGCGATCCCATCGAAATGGAGGCGCTAACGCGCGCCTTCAGTCCGCACTCGGAACGTAAGGGTTACTGCAAGGTGGGGTCGGTCAAGACAAACATCGGACATCTGGAAGCTGCGGCTGGAATCGCTGGTGTGGTGAAGGTGCTTCTAATGATGAGAGCGAAAGCGATCGCGCCGAGTCTGAATCTCGCCACCCCGAATCCACTCATCGATTTCGCTTCGTCCCCATTTGTTCCCGCTTTGGAACTCGCGCCCTGGACTCCGGCAGCGGAGAACCTTCCCTTGCGGGCTGGAGTTAGTTCCTTCGGATTCGGCGGCAGTAACGCCCACCTCATTCTCGAAGCGCCGACAGAAAGCGGTATTTCTCCAGCTTTCTCTAGTCCTGGCAAACCCTCAGCCCAGATGCCGTTCCTTTTGTCGGCGAAATCCGCAAGCAGTCTCGAGCAGCTCGTGGCGCTCTGGCGGGCATCAGCGGAACGCTTTTCCCATGAACTCGAACTTTGGGACGTTTGTGCCAATCTCGCTTTATCGCGAGAGAGCTTCCCCTGGCGATTCGGGTTCACCGCTTCCAGTTGGGATGAAATCAGGCTTGCCCTCGAACGGTTCAAACCACCCCGCGCCAACGGGTCGGTGAATCACCAACCAGATTCTCAAACCTTAACAATCGATCCAAAGTCAGTGAAGCCCCTGGTTGAGGGAATTGCTCTCACCGACGCCGACTTGGAAACTGTGCTACAGCACGCCCGGCTCCTGTGGAGCCGGCAGATAACTTTTACACGCTTAGTCGAAGCTTGGCGGGCCGTGCTCCGAGAGGCCGGTCTTGAACTTGAAGATATATTCGGAGGAATACACCCTAACGAGGTAAATCGAATTCCAGTATTCATTGCAATCCGAAGCAGCCTGCGCCGCCTGTGCCAAAAATGGAATTTGACTGACCGGTATCCCTGCGGATCGCCGCAACTCAGCGAACTCGTGCAACTATTCGCCGAAGGTGTGTTCGAGCCGGCGGATGTATTGGGGTTGTTATCTGGAGGAACGTTCACGGGGGATCGAACCCGGGTTAAGAGTACCGAGGACAAAACCTTAGTAGGGACAGCTTCCTCTCTGAACGACACCTTGTCGCTGTGGCTGGCGGGGAGCGATGTGGATTGGCGTGAGTGCTTCCCGGGCAGATACCAAAAGCTCTCCCTGCCACTTTATCCGTTCGACAGGCAGGCGTACTGGCTGTATCCGGCAGGCGATCGCGCAGCCTCGGAACCGCCTTTTGTTTCGCGCACTTTCCGAGCGGACGACCCGATCGTTGAGGCACACTTCCTCAACGGTCGGTTGATTTTACCAGCCGCCAGTATGGCTTGTTTCGCTCTAGATTCCGCCCAACAGGCAACCGGAATATCTGTGCAAACTTTGTCGGACTTTGAACTTCACCATGCGGTGCAGATACCCGTTGGCGAGTCGGCGGAAGATGCGGGGAAGGTTGAGTTGTCCGCGTCGGTTAATATCTCCGACTCCACCCTAAAGTTGAGTCTTAAAGGCAGAATTGTTGGTAGCGCAAAGATTTCAGCTATTGGAGATGCCGATTGCGATCGCCCGTTGGCACCGCAGAACTGGCTCCGCGAGTTTGGGGCTCCCAGGATTTATGCTGCACTCCGCGCCCGCGGATATCAGTACGGCACGGTTCTGCAGGTCATCCGATCGATGTCTGTGAATGATGAGATAGCAGAGTTCCTGATAGAAACCGACAATCGGACAGCTCTGCTGGATGGCATCCTACAGGCGGCGGTTTACCTGCGTAATATCTGGGAACCTACACGGACACCTATATTCGAGGTACCGGCCAAGATAAGTACAATCTTAGCCCGCGATGATGTGGCCGGACCTTTCAAGGTGAGGATCGAACGGCAACGGTGCAAGTTCTCAGCATCAGGCAGCGATGTCAGTGCCGAAGCCATGGATAAATCCGGGTCGCTGGCAGCAGCAGTTTACGGTCTGGAACTTTCCGCCGCGCCGTTGCTGTCACCCGATATATCTTACTTCGAGCCCCACTGGATTGCGACCCCGCTAGTATCGGGGAACAGCGATGCAGGCCAAGGGCTTTCGATTATCTTCGCGGGTTCGGCGCCCTTGGGATTATCTCTTTTCCAGGCACTTCGTTCCAGTTCGGCGGAATGTCGCCTGATCGTGGCCGGTGGCAGCTTTGAACCGCTGGGTGGCGGGATGTATCAGATGGACTTCACGGAAGCCAGAAATTACGATCGCCTGCTGGAAGCAATCGCCCCAGCGCTTGCGGCATATGCCCCTGAAACACCGGTCACTGTATACTGGGTGACGCGCCCGGCGGAACAAAAGCAGCCCCTTGTTTCTTCCGTTGCCGATCGGGTCGCGCACGGCGTCCGCGGAGTTTTCCTCCTTACGCACACATGGACTAGGTTGCTTCCATCGACCCCTCTGCGCTTGGCGGCGATTACGGTTGACGCACAGGCGGTAACGGAACACGATCGAGCCTTGGGATTCGCTTCAGCCGGGATCGAAGCGCTAGGGCGCACTGCGTCGATCGAGGTTCCGCAGATCCGCTTTAAATCTGTAGACTTGGAATCGGCGATGTCCATTGGGGAGCGAAGCCTGGTTATCCTTGCCGAGGTAGCAACTCGGTTCGACCATGATGCCGTGGCATACCGGGGCGGTCTCCGTTACACCAGAAACATCAGCGAACTGGCCGGACGGGCGGGCGAAGAGACCATCATTCCCGAAGGCGCTTGCATCCTAGTGACCGGGGGGAATGGGGCGCTGGCTGCCGAAGTTGCGCGAGCGATCGCATCGCAGACCCAGGTTCGCCTCATCCTGGTGGGGCGCTCTCCAGCCAACAAAGACACAGACCGTCTGATTGCTGAGATATCGAACCTCGGATCGATCGCGGAGTACCATCAAAGCGACGTTGCCGATGCCGGAGCATTGGACGTCTTGTTCTCCCATTGGCGAGAAACTGGCATCAAGCTCCATGGCGTGATTCACACCGCCGGGCAGATCGAAGATAGCCTGCTGCACAACCAGAGCGCGGCAGCTTTCGATCGCGCCGTTGCACCCAAGCTTGTGGCTGCGGTTCTAATCGGTGAACGGCTGTGCGACCATCCAGTAGAGTTCTTCGTAGCTTTCTCCTCGGTAACTCCGCTGACCGGAAACGCCGGGCAGGCAAATTACGCTGCCGCCAACGCGCTTCTCGACTCATTTTGTGCCTATCGTTCCCGCAACTCTCCAGGGCGAAGCATTGCCATCAACTGGGGGCTTTGGAAATCAAGGGGCATGGGGGCTGCGGCAAACCTTTCGGACCGATTTCGCAGTCTTGGGATTGAGCCGTTGACTGCTGCATCCGGCAGGTTCGCACTAATGGAAATCCTGACCGGTGAATTTCCACTTCAAGTCGCTGTTACCGGGAAAGGAACCGCAAAGGAGGTATTTGCGGCTTCTGTGGCCGGGTCTCATCCTTCTTTGCCTCAACCGACCGCAGCGATCGCCACTACAACCGCTACAAGCAGTGGCACTGCGATCGAGAGCATCGAGCAGGAGTTAGTCGGGTTAATCGCGCGAACGCTCAATACGGCTCAGGAGAATATCTCTCGACAAGAGGGGTTCTTCAGCCTTGGGGTCGAGTCCTTAACGATCGAAGAGATCATGGCTGAATTGGGAAAGCGCTATCCGGGTCTGCGACCTACGCTCTTGTTTGACTACCCCAATATCGCCGTGCTTGCCGCGTATTTAGGAAGCCGTGCGCCCAGCGTGGCCGAGTCCGGTCTCGTCGCCAGACAGGCGGAGGAGGCCGAGGTCAAACCCCTCAAGCTCCCCGCTCCGGCGGTTCCCCCTACGCCCAACGTGGCCTCCGTCGGTCTGGCGGCGAGACCGACGGAGGACGCCGAGGTCAAACCCCTCAAGCTCCCCGCTCCGGCGGTTCGCCGCGCGCCGGGCTATGAGATCGCGATCGTCGGTATCGATGGGCGATACCCGAAATCCCCAGACCTCGATACATACTGGAACAACCTCCTATCGGGCAGATCGTGTGTCGAGGAGATTCCGTCCTCGCGCTGGGATCATGCGCCTTATTTTTCGGAGACGAGACAGCCAAACCGCACCCAGGGCAAATGGGGCGGTTTCGTCGAAGGGGTCGATCTCTTCGATCCGCTGTTTTTCAATATCTCTCCAAAAGAAGCTGAACAGATCGATCCGCAGCAGCGACTTTTTCTGGAAAGCGTTTGGCATACGATGGAGCAAGCTGGCTACGGGAGCAGGAAATCGCGGCAAGGGCAGCGCGTGGGACTGTTTGCCGGCGTAATGTGGCACGACTATTCGCACGTCGCGCGCGATCTCAGCGTGAACGACGACCAGTCAAGCGGCGCTGGCGCACTTTTCTGGGCAATTGCGAATCGAGTTTCTCATTTCCTCGATTTCACTGGACCGAGCTTGGCGATCGACACGGCCTGTTCGTCTTCATTGACGGCCATCCATCTGGCGTGCCAGAGCATCCTTATGGGTGATTGCGATATGGCCGTGGCTGGTGGTGTCAATCTCAGTTTGCATCCGTTCCGCTATCTTTATCTCAGCCAAGCAGGATTTCTGTCGAAAGACGGACTCTGCCGGAGTTTTGGAGAAGGAGGCGAGGGCTACGTTCCCGGCGAAGGCGTGGGAGCCTTGCTGCTCAAGCCGCTGGCGCGCGCGATCGCTGATGGTGACACCATTCAGGGCGTGATTCGCGGCAGCAGCATCAACCACGGCGGTCGCGCCAACGGTTTCACCGTCCCGAACGCCGTATCGCAGAGCGATCTGATTGAACAGTCCTTGCGGACGGCAGGTGTACGCTTTGGCGACCTGCAATACATTGAGTGTCATGGGACTGGAACGGCACTGGGAGATCCTATCGAGATTGGCGCGTTGTGGGAGTTGGCCAAACGAGAAAGTTACTCGGGCCAGAGGATTCCCATCGGCTCCGTCAAGTCCAACATCGGTCATCTGGAAGCAGCAGCCGGGATCGCGGGCGTTACCAAAGTGCTCCTGGCAATGCGCCACGGTGTGATTCCAGCGACGCTGCACTGCCAACCGCCAAACCCGAACATTCAATTTTCAGAGACGCCCTTTGAAGTCACCGATCGCAATCTAGCCTGGGTTCCAGGAGAACAGCAACGTATCGCTTGCGTTAGCAGCTTTGGCGCCGGCGGATCGAATGCACATATTGTCCTCGAAGACTGGCGAAACCCGCCGACCGTCGCACCGGAAACTGGCACCTGGACGATCGTCTTAAGCGCAAGGACGAAGGATCGCCTCGTGGAGATGGCCAGTAACCTTCGCGGTTTCCTTGAATCCCAACACCCTAGCCTGGATGACTTGGCATGGACGCTACAAGCGGGGCGGGAGCCGATGCCTGAGCGGCTGGCGATCGTGTCGCATTCCTTTGAAGAGCTAACAGACCAACTCGATGCTTTCGCGAGCGGAAGTTTGCGTCGGAACTGTTTTAGTGCGAGGGCATCAAATTCTCCGGGTTCTTACTCCCCCTCCAACCCGAGCGACGGCAAGCTGAGCGACGACGAGATTGCCTCGCTATGGACCAAGGGAGCTGATATCGATTGGGCTGCCAGCCGCGCCTCTGGCAGCCGCCGAATTCCTCTGCCCGTGTATCCTTTCGCACGGGAGCGATACTGGCTAACGCCTTCAAACGATTTGAATACCCGGGAACCGGCTCGCCAGGAAGTCAAGGCCGTCGCCAATAGTCGATTATTTGCCAAGGTCTGGATTCAGGAAGAAGGCGAGGAGGAGACGCACGGACGAGAACGGCTCCGGATCGGAGTGCTGTCTTCCGGTGGGTTCGGAAACGAACTCTATAGGCAATTGTGCAACTTTCCCGAGATCGAGTGCGTGAGGTTCCAGGAAACCGACTTCCCGATCCAGACGGCGCGCATCGGCGATCTCGATGCGTTCCTAGACGCGATCGACTTTGAACGAGAGCGGAATCTGCGTGTGCATCCTCAAGCCAGTCGCTTGGCGGTGTACCAGTCGCTCCTCGATTCTGTAGCTCAGCGGTCATTGCGACTGCTGCATATTACCTGCGGGCATAGTCAGTCGAATGACGAGACTCCCAACCTTGGAGGCTCGTGGATCGCGAGTCTGTTTCCGGTGTTGTGTTGCGAGCATCGATCCGTGCGCGCCAGGACGATCGAAGTCGAAAGCCTCATGACTGCCCAGGAAGTCGCGGAGGCCTTGCGACGGGAACTGCGGCTCGACGGTGCGCGTGCCGAGGTTCGCTACCGGGATGGCATCCGCACAGTAGCGGATTGGGAAGCTCTCCCCGTTCCGCGTTCCCAGTGGCAGCTTGATGCGGCAAAGGTTTACGTCGTCACGGGGGGAACGAGCGGCCTCGGAGCGCAAGTGGCTGCATGGCTCGCTGCGAGGGGCGCGAGAAAGCTGCTGCTGCTAGGCGTCACTGCATTGCCTCCGCGGGAGAAATGGTCTACCAGCCAGATTGATAGCTATTCCGAAGCGGTTCAGGAAAGAATACGGCACGTCCAGGAACTGGAGAAATCCGGTGTTCAAGTGCGGCTCTTTTCGGGGAAGCTGACGGAGAGTTCACGATTGCAGAGCTTTTTCGAGAGCAGTTCGCGGGAATTAGGTCAAATCAGTGGAGTTGTACACTGTGCGGGCGTGACGCCTGAAGGCGTCGGCTCTTTTATCCGTAAGAACGTCGATGAAATCCTCCAGACATTGGAGCCGAAGGTAGACGGCCTGATCGCGCTGGCAGAACTCGTGCCACCCGTTAGCGTTGACTTCTTTCACTTGTTCAGTTCGGTATCCGGTTCTGTGCCCGCTCTGGGCGCGGGGATATCCGACTACGCCTGCGCGAACGGCTTCTTAAATGCATTTGCGGAGGTCTATAGGTCGGCGGGAGCAAACATTACGGCAATAAACTGGCCTAACTGGAGCGGTGCTGGTTCGGCCAGGGGGGAGTCCGCCCGGTACCGACAACTTGGCTTTAAGACACTGACCGTCGGTGAGGCTTTAGCTCTCTACGAGAGCATTGCCAGTTCACCCGTGCCTCCGGTTGTACTTCCGTGTACGGTCGATGAGCAACTATTTCGTGTTGGGCAATTGGGAATGGCGCTCCCCTCCGATACGCTTCCAGTCACAAGGGCTTCCTCGCCGTCTGTGCCATCTACCCCGCCTGGCGCTGCTCAGGGCGCGTGGAGTTGGTTAGCTGACTGGTTTTCAAAGGAACTTAAGATCCCCCGGGAACGGCTTGATGGAACCACGAACTTCGCCGAATATGGGGTTGATTCCATTCTGCTCGCCGATCTCGCCCAGGCGATCGAGAAGCGAGCCGGATCGCCGATGGACCCGTCCCAGTTGTTGGAACTCAGCAACCTGGACAGTCTGAGCGACTATCTGGCGACCCGCTGGGCGACGGAGTTCGGCGAGGCATCCGCCCCCCAGCCAATGGAGTTCGGCGAGGCATCCGTCGCCCAGCCAACTGAGTTCGGCGAGGCATCTGTCGCCCAGCCATCCGCAGAACAGCGCCCGGCCGCTACTCACGTAGGGCAACCCAATTCTGCGCGCGAAGTCGCGGTGATCGGGATCGGCTGCCATTTCCCGGGCTCTGGCAATGCTTCCGATTTCTGGGCAAATCTGATCGCGGGTGTCAACAGTATCCGCGAAGTACCGGCGTCGCGATGGGACCACCGGCTTTTGTACGGCAATGGAGAAGCTGGGAAGCTGACGAGCAAGTGGGGGGGGTTCCTCGAAGGCATTGAGATGTTCGATGCGGATTATTTCGGGATTCGGGATGTCGAAGCCGCACAAGTTGATCCTTCTATACGTCAGATACTGGAAGTGTTTGCCGAAACAGTTCGTCACGCTGGATATGAGGAAGCCGAGTTGCGGGGTAAGCAGGTAGGCGTATTCGTTGGAGCCCGCGCCGGCAGCTATCCGCAACGCTACGGGAACTGGTCGAAGAATAGCATTGTCGGCGCGGGACAAAACTTCATCGCGAGCCTGTCTTCCCACGTCTTCGATTGGAAAGGGCCGAGTCTGGCGATCGATTCAGCGTGTTCTTCGTCACTGGTCGCTGTCCATCTGGCCTGCAGGAGCCTGATGGACGGAGAATGTAGTATGGCGGTTGCCGGAGGTGTTGACCTGCTTCTTGACGAACAGCCATACAGGATTCTGAGCGCAGCCAAGGCTTTGTCACCTGACGGGCGTTGTTACACGTTCGATCTTCGCGCTAACGGGTTCGTTCCTGGCGAAGGGTGTGGAGCCGTGCTGCTCAAGCGCCTAGATCGAGCATTGGCGGACGGCGATCGCATCTATGCCGTCATCGAAGGCTCGGCGATCAATAACGATGGACGCACGATGGGGACTACAACACCCAGCCTCGAAGGGCAACAGCGGGTGATTGAAGCCGCTTTGGCCTCCGCCGGAGTCGATGGAGCATCCGTAAGTTACGTTGAGGCTCATGGCACGGGAACGATGATTGGCGACCCGATCGAACTGAAAGCGCTATCGAGGGCGATCGGCAAACACACGGAAGACAAAGGCTTCTGCGCAGTCGGCAGCGTGAAGACGAATATTGGACACCTGTTAAGCGCAGCGGGTGTCGCCGGTTTCATCAAGACGGCGCTGGCCGCTTGGCACGGTCGAATACCGCCGACATTGCACTGCGATCGCCCGAATCCAAGATTTGATTTCGAAAACTCCCCCCTATTTCCGTGCGTGCGGGACCAATTGTGGAATCCGAGGCGGGAAGTCCGTAGAGCCGGAATTAGTTCCTTCGGGTTCGGGGGCACCAATTGTCACGTTGTTTTGCGCTCTCATCGCGATCTGGACTCGAAAACGCCGCGGCGCACGCCCTTAGCTCCGCCCGAGTACCAACGGAAATACGCGTGGATCGAGAAGAAACCGTCTCAAGCTGTTGCGCGAGCCTCCGTTGAGAGCCGTGCAGCCCTGCTCGGATTTGAAGAGATTTTAACGCGTTAAGAATCGGAATGGGCAGATATAAACTATAATTTCACTCAACTATGGACGACACAAGGGTGATAGACCAGGAAAAAAACGTTACCGAACGGCAGTATCGAACGATTGTCCGGCATGAAGATCCCGTTGTCCGAGACCATCGTGTGTTCGATGTCCGCATTCTGCCAGGCGTATGTCTGGTTGACCTCATCTGCCGAATCGCAGTCGGCAGAGGTCTCGATCTTTCTGAAATCGAGGTTCGGAATATCCTATTCATCGAACCCGTAGCGACTACGGAGTCCTTCGACCGACGGCTGCGAATCTCATTCCGAACGATGGGCGAAGAGTCCGACGTGACAGTTGAGAGTCAGGCGGAAAAGAATGGCGAAGCTCTCGAAGAAGGCTGGCGAGTCCATGCGCGCTGCAAGGTAATTCGCGCGCCTGATGGCCCGCCCGCCCCCCTAGATGCAGAAGCGCGTTCTGCAAGTGGCGATCGCGTTGCTTTGCAGACCATTAGTATGTACGAGGTCGCTCGCAAAGCCGGAATCGTACATGGCGAGTTCTACCAACCGCTGGGATTCTTGTACAGAAAACCGGGTTCCGTGGTAGCGCAGTTTCAATTGAATGAGGTTTCTCAGTCTTACGAAAGCGATTTTCTGATCCATCCCGCCTATCTCGACGGTTCCACGCTAGTCCCATTTTTCTTGAATGAAGAGGAAACGGAACACCTGGCCGGAAGTCCTTACGTACCCTTTCATATCGAGTCGTTCCGGATTTGGAAACGCGGGCCGGAGACTTGCTACGTTTTCGTTCCTTTGCCAGACTTGGCTGCGGCGAGTTCGTCAACGTTGACAGAGGCGTTCAGCCGCGACATCTTTCTTTTCGACGGAGAGGGCAATCCAGTTGCGGCGATGCACAACTGTTTGTTGAAGCGCATTCGCGATGCCTCCGCGATCTGCAGGTTGGTCGAGTTGAAGCCGGAAGTGCCTGCTCAAATAATGCCTCTGCCGCTGGAGCAGACGAACCCGCATGGAGACTGGGCTGACTATTTGCGGCATCTGGTTGCAGAGTTTGTGGGCAAGCAGGCAGCGCAGATTCCGGAACACGCCGGATTTTACGACGTAGGTCTCGACTCAACGCAATTGCTTCAGCTCGCTCAGGCAATCGAGCGGCAAACCGGGAAAGAGATATATCCCACGCTGCTGTTCGAATACCCAAACGTAGAGGCGCTGGCTGGCTATCTGGGCGAGCGTTTTGGGAGGATGAGCCTGTCGATACCAGAACAGGCAGAGGAAAACGAGCCTGCAGACGAACCAGTAAACTGCGTGCCTACCCTTCGAGTCTTCGATTGGGAACCTTACCGAGGTGCGGGACGCAAGACTGCGGATTCGATGGCGCCTCTGCTCGTGCTTGCCCGGTCGGAGCAATGGATGCGCCTGCGAGATACCCAAGCTTTTGATTCGACAAATCGTCCAGTGCTGTGGGCGGAACCGGGACCGCGTTTTTCCGCGATCGGCGAGGGTCACTACCAGGTGAATCCTGCCCGTCGCGCCGACTTCGACAAGTTTCTGGCGATAGCGGGACCGCTGAAACAACTGCATATCGTCCATCTTTGGAACCATGACATACCTACGAGCGAAATGCCTGGGAGTTTGTCAGATTCGATGGTGACGGGATTCGAGAGTCTTGTATTGCTGGAGCAGTCGATATTGGCCATGCGTCCGGTGCCCCAAGTCACACTACTCTATGTGGCCGATCCGGATGGCCCGCCACAAGAAACCGCGATCGCAGCCCATTTTCGGACTGTGGCGCTCGAGTCTCCATCGCTTGCAGGCAGAGTTATAGAAGTTGGTTCTGCGGATCTCGCCAACGCCGTTTTGGAGGAACTCCAGTTCGGGGAAGCGGACCAGCCGTTTGAGGTTCGCTACCGGGCTGGAATTCGCCTTTGCCGAAATGCCCGTATCCTCCCTGAAGGCGACGGGCATTTCGGTGATATTCAGATTCGACCAGATGGCGTCTATTGGATCGCCGGAGGCGGAAGCGGGCTGGGCCTGTTATTTGCCCGGTGGCTCGTGCAAGCAGGAGCAAGAGTCCTAATTACGGCGCGATCGTCGGCCAGTGCGGAAGTACAGCGGGAACTTGGTCTGTTCCCGAAATCCCTTGTTTACCGTCAGGTCGATGTTACAGACGCCGACGCATTGCAGACCTGCCTGATGGAGACGGAAGAATCGTGGGGCGCGATCCGGGGCGCGATCCACGCCGCGGGGACTAAGGAGGACAGAATTCTTGGGAACAAGGATCTCGCGTCGATCGGGCGCGTACTCGCTCCGAAACTTATAGGCACTTTGCAGCTAGACGCGGTGACGAGCAACCAGCCCCTCGACTTCTTCATTCTATTCAGTTCCATTTCGGCAATAGTCGGAAACATCGGGCAGAGCGACTACGCTTACGCCAACGGGTTCCTCGACCGGTTTGCCGAACATCGCGAACAGCTACGGGCCAAGGGGCTGAGGAAAGGCCGAACCATCTCTATCGCTTGGCCGCCATGGACAAGTGGCGGTATGAAGATTTCCCTAGATAAGCAGCGGGAGATCCGTAAGCGCCACGGACTGGAAGTGCTAGGGACGGAGGCTGGTATCCAGGCTCTGGAACGAATACTCAGATGCCCAGACGCGCACGGGCAGGTGGTCGTCTGGAGCGGCACGATCGCTGACAAACAATCTGCCGCTGGTTCGATGCCGGAACCGCGCATTGAAGGTACGAGTGGCAAAGAGCCAGAGCCGATGCCGGGTTCGCGCATTGAAGGTACGAGTGGCAAAAAGGCAGAGCCGATGCCGGGGTCGCGCATTGAAGGTACGAGTGGCAAAGAGCTAGAGCCGATTGCCATCATCGGGGTAAGTGGGCGGTTTCCAAAGGCCGCCAATCTGCGTGAGTTTTGGCGCAATCTGGAAGCCGGGCGAGACTGTATCACAGAAGTTCCACTCGGTCGCTGGCAGAACGAATCCGGTGGACGGGTTACTCCAGGAAAGCAATGGGGCGGATTCCTTGACGATTTCGATTGTTTCGATCCTCTCTTTTTTCAGATTTCACCTCGGGATGCCCGGTTAATGGACCCACAGGAGCGGCTCTTCCTTGAGGCTGCCTGGGCGACCCTCGAAGATGCCGGTTATAGCCGGGACAGGCTCGCGGAACTACATTCTGAAAGATCCGGCGGTGGCGTTGGAGTATTCGCCGGCGTGATGTGGAACGAGTACCAGCTTTTCCGCCAGCAAACGGGGATGCTCCCAGCTTCTTGGTCGTTTTCAGTGGCCAATCGAGTAAGTCACTTCTTCGATTTTCATGGGCCGAGCGTTACTCTGGACACGGCGTGTTCATCTTCGCTTCTTGCCGTGCATATGGCCTGCGAGAGTATTCGTCGAGGGGATTGCTCGCTGGCGCTTGCGGGTGGCGTGAATCTGAGTTTGCACCCTGATAAGTATCAACTTCTCGGGCAGATGCAGATGTTGTCCCGCAGTGGGCGCTGTCGGAGTTTCGGAACCGGAGCAGATGGTTACGTGGCGGGTGAGGGTGTAGGCGCCGTCGCGCTTTGCTCTTTGGAGCGGGCACTTGAGAATGATGACATTATCTACGGAGTAATACGCGGGTCAGCCGCAAACCACAACGGAAGAACAGGCGGATATACCGTACCTCATCCCAGGTTCCAGGCAAGAGCGATCGAGTCCGCTATCCGGCGGGCAGGCATTAGCGCGCGGCAAATCTCTCACATTGAGGCGCACGGAACCGGAACGGCTCTCGGCGATCCGATCGAGATCGCCGGTTTGACGGCTGCTTTTTCCCGGCACACAGCAGACGGAGGCTTTTGTGCCGTCTCGTCGGTGAAGTCAAACATCGGTCATTTGGAGGCTGCGGCGGGAGTCGCGGCACTGATTAAAGTCCTGCTTGAGATGCGGCACAAAATGCTGGTTCCCTCGCTGCATTGCTTGGAAACGAATCCGGAAATCAGGTTCGACTCTACACCATTCTATTTGCAGCGGGAAACGGCTCCGTGGACAGTCGAAGGGGAACGAATCGCGGGAATCAGTTCGTTTGGGGCGGGTGGCGTAAACGTTCACCTGATCGTTTCGGAACCACCGATACGTTCTATTAGCAGCCTCCGAAGGGAAGAGGACCCTCATGAAATCGTGCTTTCGGCCCGCACTCCGGAAGCGCTGCGGCGCTACGCTGGAGCTATGGCGGAGGCGCTGGACTCATCGGATGTAAGCCTTGCGGATCTTGCTTTCACCCTCCAGAGCCGCCGGGAATGGATGGAGCATAAGATTCGGTTTGCAGCATCATCCATTGCCGAATGCCGCCAAAGGCTGTATGCGATCGCCCAAAATGAATCTCCGCATCTGTGGAACGGGGAAGTTTCGGAAATCCAGAAGTCCACAGGCACTCACGTCACTGGTTTGCCCACATATCCTTTTGAACGCCAGCGCTATTGGGTCGCAGAAACGCAACCAGCAGTTGAACCCACCTACGTCCGGACTGCTACTTTCACGGGAAAAGACCAGATGCTGCGAGACCACCGCGTTCAGTCGCGGATGGTAGTTCCGGCGGGTGCGTTTTTAACGATGCTGTTCGACGCGGCGGGCGAACGGACATCTCAACAGTGGAGCGGCTTGACGTTCCTCGAACCGGCCGTCGTGTCGAACGAGCCGTTGGAGGCTAATGTCGCCCTCGCAAATCAAGTTCAAGAAGGGTTAGTTTACCACGTGGTCGGTGCGGATGGCCGCCAATTCTGCCGAGCTACCTGCGTCAGCGATTCCGCAGGGACTTCACGAATCCACGAGCCTGACAAGACTTTGGGTTCCAAAGACTCCTCTGCGATGGAGCTTGATGCCATTGAAATCGATCGTCTATTTTCGCGCCGCGGGATTGAATACGGGCCGTCATGCCGGCTTCTTGAATCCATTCGCGTGGAGGAGTCTCAAGCCTTCGGCAGGATTCGTGCGGCAGGAGGAGAAGACTGGGCAATTGTTGACGCCGCGTTACAGGTTACAGGGGCGTTGCTCGAACCCGGAGACCAGTTATTCGTGCCGTATTCGGTGAACTGGCTGTGGCTTGATGGAGAACTCGCGTCGGTTCGCTATATCCGCGCCCGCCGGATCGATCGAACTGCCGAATCGGCACGGTTTGAGGTCTCGGCCACGGATTCCCAAGGCGCGGTCATCCTTCAGCTTGACGGCGTCTGCCTAAGATCGGCGCGATGGAATTCCGGCAGTCGGGATGCGCAGTCCAGTTCTTTGCCCGCCGGCGAGTCAATTTCTCCAGAAGACAGGCTACGGTACTTCCAGCCAGTGTGGCGTCCGCTTCCCCACGTGTGGCGGACTGGATTTCCAGCAGTTGCGGGGCGAGGCGGAGTCGCGATCGTTTCGGCTGTCGGCAGCATTCCTGAGTGTGTCCGCGAAGCGGCATCGATCGCGCACGGATCGGTTATTGCGGAGAGTCTGGACGGGTCGAAACCGGCTGCCGTTTGGTACTTGGCCCAGACGGGCGACGAGGCCGCGATCGCACTTTTCCGCTTAATAGTCAACCTGCGGAAGTTAGTACCTGCTCCGGAACCGCTGGAATTACGGATTCTGACGATAGACGCAGGGGCGGTCTCTGATAATGATGTGCCTGTTCCCGGCTCCGCAAGTGTGACAGGACTAGCCCGCACAGTCGCCGCCGAGAACCCCCACTGGCGCGTATGCTGCTTGGATCTAAGTTCGCAATGGCTGCAAACAGGGAAGGCGAAAAGGCTGGTGGATGCGTTCGCGGACGCCTTCGGAGATTCCCGGCGGTTTCGCGAACTCTCCTTATGTACAAACGGTATCTATGAACGGGTACTCGAATCCGTGGAACTCCCCCAAAGACAGATGACCCTGCGCCGTGGGGGCGTTTATGCGATCGCCGGCGGGGCAGGCGGTATCGGTGCCGCACTCGCGGAGCATTTTGCCTCGAAAACGTCCGTCCGCCTAGTGCTGCTGGGCCGGCGGCCGCTCGACGCCAACATTCGCGCCCTCCTCAAGAGGCTCGAAAAAGCAGGTTCCGAGGTCATCTACCTTTCAGGAGACATTACCAACATCCAGGAAACCGCACGGATGTTTGAAACCGCGCGATCCCGTTTCGGGTCGATCCGCGGAGTAGTCCATTCAGCCCTAGTTCTCAGGGATGGCAGCCTGCCTAGTCTCACTGAAGCGGATTTTCGCGCCGCGTTCGAGGTCAAGGTGGCGGGCAGTATCTCAATCGATCGCGCCACGCGCCTGGACAAGCTCGATTTTCTAGCGTTCTTCTCGTCTTTGAACTCGTTTGCGGGAAATGCTGGACAAGGTAATTATGTTGCGGGATGCTCCTACCAGGATGCCTATGCGGCACGTATGCGGAGAGAGCGACCGGAAGTACGGATTTTCACCTGCAATTGGGGCTATTGGGGAGAAACCGGCATTGTCGCTTCGCCGGAGTACATGGCGAGGATGAAACGCCAAGGAATCGGATCGATTTCGACCGCCGAAGGTCTCGCCGCGTTCGATCGAATCCTCAGCAGCGATCTCGCCCAGGCGGCCATCTTCAAGGCAACGGATGCTTTTTGTGGGAGCCTTGGCTGCGCGGAAAGCGTCAATGCAGCCTCCAGAGATGCGATCGAAGCGTTCCACAAAGGCTTTGAGTCGCTGGAACTATTAGCCGCTTCGGGCCTCGCCAGGGCTGTTCGCGCCGTCGGCGAATCCGAAGTGATTCCCCGACTTCGGCGGCTCCGAGCGACCATCCTCACCTCATCCAAGGCGGTCACAAGTGACATTGACGAATCCGCTCTTCGCCACAGCGCGAGCGAAGGGCCGGGAACTGCTGCTTGGCTCCGCTTGCTCGATCGATGTCTCAACCAATGTGCTGCGGTCATGCGAGGACAGGTTAGCGCGACCGAAGTTCTTTTCCCTGACGGCTCAGCGGAACTCGTCGAAGCCGTTTATAAGGGCAATCCCCCTGCCGATCGTTTCAGCAAGCTCGTAGCTGAAGCTATTATTCACCGAGCCCGAAGTGGCGCTAGTGCGGAGCTGCGCGTGCTGGAGATTGGGGCGGGAACGGGCGCTTCCACAAAAGCGGTATTGGAACGGATGGGTACGGAAATCGGAGGACTGGAGTATTGGTTCACGGATTTATCTCCGACGCTTGTCCGAGCCGCTTCCAATAGCCTTAGCCGCGCATATCCGTTCCTCAAGTTCAGCACGCTAGATATTGAGAGGCCGGAATTACTCGGTCTGCCCGCCTCATTCGACGCGATCGCTGCCTCCAACGTCATTCACGCCACGCGGGACATCCGGCGATCGCTCGCCAATATTTACCGTTTGTTGAAGCCGGGCGGACTCCTGCTTTTAAACGAACTCACGAAGGTTTCAAACGTACTGACAGCGACCTTTGGGCTGACCGACGGCTGGTGGTCGTTTGAAGACGAGTCCGAGCGTTTGCCCGGCTCTCCGCTGCTGTCGTCCGCTCGCTGGAAAGCACTGCTCGAGGAAACTGGCTTCTGTGCGGTTAATACAGCCGAGTTAGAGGGCGACTACACCTACGGTCAGGCGCTGTTTGCAGCCGTTAGACCGGCCGAAGTCCAGCCAGAGAGCATCCAGTTAGAGGAGCGAATCCGGGAGCTTGTTTCAGAATGCTTGCAGGTTCCCACAGCCCAGATCGACAGCGATCGCCGATTTGCTGAGTACGGCCTCGACTCGATCGCCTCCGTCGATCTGATTCGCGAGATCAACCGCGTCTTGTCGCTCAATCTGCGAACGACAGTTTTGTTTGACTATCCAAGCGTCCGCAGTCTGGCGAAGCATCTGAGCGAAGAGTACCGCCTGCCGATCCTGCAGACCGAAGATTTGCATACCCGCGAGCCTGTTTCCCCCCTACCCCATTTGCCAACCGCGTTTCCAGAAACGGCACCCGAAGATTTGCGCGCCCGCGAGCCGGTTTCGGCTGAGGATTCCGCAGAACCTGATTTCCCAAGCGCTGTGCTGCTCACCAGTCCGAGTTCTGTAGCTGAACTGCTGCTGCACAGGCGGGCCGTGGAGCCACCCGAAGCTGGAAAAGTGCAGATCGCAGTTCGGGCTTGTTCCCTAAACTTCGGCGACCTCCTCTGTATCAAAGGACTTTACCCTACGATGCCTCCATATCCCTTTACGCCTGGTTTTGAAGTTTCAGGCCAGGTCATAGCGGTGGGCGAAGGCGTCGAAGGATTTCAAGTAGGTGACGAAGTGGTGTCCATACTCGGAGAGACAATGGGAGGAATCTCCGAGGTAGTGAATGCTGAAGCTTGGCTCGCGGTGCAAAAACCTGCTGATGTGACCCACGAGATTGCAGCAGCGTTTCCGGTCGCGTGGCTGACAGCCCACTGTGCGCTGCGCCGGGCGAACCTGCGCCAAGGTGAAACAATTTTGATTCAGACTGCGGCGGGCGGCACTGGTTTGCACGCCGTTCGCATGGCCCTTGAGGCTGGTGCGGAAGTCTTCGCAACTGCAGGCAGCCAGAGCAAACTAGATTATCTCAAAAGTATCGGCGTCCATCACACCATTGCTTACCGCGAAACTGATTTCCGCGACGAAGTATTCAGGCTGACCGGCAGCCGAGGAGTTGATGTTGTTTTAAATACCTTGTCCGGCGATGCGATCCAGAAGGGTATCGAAGTCCTCGCACCTGGCGGCCGATATGTCGAACTGGCGATGACCGCTTTGAAGTCGGCACCTTCACTGGATCTGTCGCGGCTCGTCGATAACCAGACGATTCTCAGCCTGGACTTGCGGCGTTTGCTGATGCGCCGATCGCCGGAAACCAGGGAGTATCTCGACCAGATGGCAGCGGCTCTCGCTCGGGGAGCGGGCGAGGGGATGGTAGACCGCATCTTCCCCCTGAGCCAGATCCGGCAGGCGTTCCAATACCTAGAGAGCCGGGAGAATATTGGCAAAATCGTAATTTCGATGAACCGTCGTGAACCAGGAGCGATCGCCCAGCAAGAATCGGCCCAGTCAGTTCCAACTGGCAGCATCGCCATTGTGGGAATGAGCGGGCGTTTCCCCGGAGCCCGGAACATCGAGCAGTTCTGGTCGAACCTGCGATCGGGAGCCAGCGCCTGTGGCGAAGTCCCGAAGGATCGTTGGGAGCCAGAGGTTCTATTTCGAGAGACGGGCGATGTGGACTATACCCGATATTGTCAATTCGGCGCATTTCTTGACGGAGTTCATGACTGGGATTCGCTCTTCTTCCGCATTACGGGAGCGGAGGCTCAGTTCATTAGTCCAGAACAGCGCCTTTTCCTAGAGGAGGCCTGGAAAGCGATCGAAGATGCGGGTATTCCCGATCGCGAACTGGAGGGTACAGCCTGTGGCGTCTTTGCAGCAGCCGGTTCAGGAGACTATGCCGAGTGGCTCGATAAATCCGGCATTGCGCCGGACGGACACATCCTCACCGGAAATCATTCAGCAATCCTCAGCGCTCGCCTTTCCTATTTGTTAAATCTTAAAGGTCCAAGCATGACCGTGGATACGGCTTGCTCGTCTTCACTCGTGGCGATCGACTTGGCCTGCCGGTCTCTTCTTTCTGGGCAGTGTACTACGGCGATCGCTGGCGGAGCGTTCATCATGAACACCCCGCGGTTCCACCTGCTCTGTGGCAAAGCGGGAATGCTTTCACCCTCCGGGAAGCTGAGGGCATTTTCTGCTGGCGCGGACGGATTCGTCCCGGGAGAGGGCGTTGGAGTCGTGGTTCTGAAGCGGCTAGAAGACGCTATCGAGAACAACGATCGGATTCACGGAGTCATCCGGGGAATGGCGGTGAACCAAGATGGCCAGACCAATGGCATCACCGCGCCGAGCAGCCAGAGCCAGAGCGCCCTCGAACGGGAGGTCTATGCAGCAAGCGGCATCGACCCGGCGACCATTACGATGGTCGAAGCCCACGGAACTGGCACAATCCTTGGAGATCCCATCGAAGTAGAGGCGATCGCGCGGGTGTTCCGCGAGAAGACCTCCCGGACGGGCTTTTGCGCCCTGGGTTCCGTAAAAACGAATATTGGCCATACGGTTTATGCTGCTGGTGTAGCGGCCGCGATCAAGGTACTTCTCTGCTTTCGCCACCGCCAATTGCCGCCCTCCTTGCACTTCGAGCAGGCTAATCCACAGATTTCTTTTGAACTGACCCCATTCCAGGTCAATAGCGAACTCCGTCTCTGGCAGACCCCGGCCGGCACACCGCTGCGAGCCGCTATTAGCTCATTCGGGTTCAGCGGCACTAATTGCCATGCAGTTCTAGAGGAACCTCCGCTTCCAACGATAACGGCTGTTCCGCCAGAATCAGGACCGGAGTTGTTCCTCGTGTCCGCAAAATCAGAGGAAGCCTTGCAAGACCGCCTCACAGACTTAGCCGGTTTCCTCGAAGCCAACCCCGAAGTATCTTTGCGGGAATTCGCCGCGACCTTGGCCGTTCGCCGCAGTCATTTCCGATATCGGGTGGCGTTCGTTGCAGATAGCGCTGGCTCGCTGCGACAGCAGTTTTTAGAGGTGGCTTCCAGTACACCTCGCGAGTTGAGCCAAGACCAACCTGCGGATATAGCCAGAAAGGCGGCGACCGCGACCGGAGTCCAGCGAAACAATCTGCTGCTAGAGCTGGCCTCGGTCTACGAAGCCTCAGCAGCCGTTGAATGGGAACTCCTCTATCCCAAGAGCCTAGCTCGCCCCCTGTCATTGCCCGCTTATCCATTCCGCCCGGTACGCTGCTCGCCTTCACCGTCTGGTCCGGCTCCAGAAGCCCCGCTGGCGACTGGAGATGCCCCGGTTGAGATTGTCCGCAGATTGCTCGCGGATGCCTTGGCAATACCGAGGGAGAAACTGAACCTTCTCGATCCCTGGGACAGTCTCGGGTTAGACTCTCTGCTGATCAAAAAGCTGAACGCGCTGCTCTCGGCGAGATTTGGCCCGCTGCCCTCCAGCCTGTTTTTCGAGCAGAGGAACCTTCACGACCTCACGCAATTTCTCGTGAAGGAGCGCCCAGAAAGGTTCAGTGGAACAGCCACCGCACCGCGCGCCAGTACCCGCCTAGCGCCAACACCCTGCGCTCCGGTAGAAATTGCGATCGTGGGACTCGCGGGCAGATATCCCGGGGCAAGGAATATAGACGAGTTTTGGAAACTTCTGGCTTCGGGCGTGGACGCAATCGGTGAAGTTCCCGCCGATCGCTGGGATCACAAATTGATCTACGATCCCGACCGGGGAAACCCGACCGGCTCTTACACTCGGTGGGGCGGTTTCCTGGAGGATGCCGACAAATTCGATCCGCTTTTCTTCGGCATTTCACCCAAAGAAGCCGAACTCATGGATCCCCAAGAACGCATCTTTCTCGAAGTTTGCTGGCATGCCTTGGAGGATGCCGCTTACACTCCTTCGGGTCTGTCCGCAGGGCGCGTCGATCTCGGCACCAAGGCCGGTGTATTTGTGGGCGTAACGTGGGGAAGCTATCAGTTGCTTGCCGCTGAAGAATGGGCGAGGGGTCGCGCAGTCATTCCGGGATCTTCGCACTGGACGGTGGCGAACCGGGTCTCCCACGTCCTCAACTGGAGCGGCCCGAGCATGACCGTCGATACCGCTTGTTCCTCCTCGCTTGTAGCTGTCCACCTAGCTTGCGAAGCGATTCATCGAGGAGAATGCGATCTCGCGCTGGCGGGGGGAGTGAACCTTTACTTGCACCCTTCCAAATACGTTGGATTGAGCCAGCAGCAATTCGCTTCGAGCGACGGACGCTGCCGGAGCTTCGGCATTGGCGGCGACGGTTATGTGCCGGGCGAAGGTGTCGGGGCTGTTGTTCTGAAGCCTTTGAGGCAAGCCGTGTCCGATGGCGACCGGATCTACGCTGTGATTCGCGGCTCCAGCATGAATCACGGCGGACGGACGCATGGCTACACCGTTCCGAATCCAGTGGCGCAGGCTGCGGCGATTGAGCAGGCTCTCGAACAATCGGGTTTCGGGGCGGATTCTTTGAGCTATGTGGAAGCGCACGGCACGGGAACGGAGTTGGGCGACCCACTGGAAATCGAGGCCCTAAGCCGTGTATTTGGTGGCAGGGGAGAGACTGGGGAACCGTGCGCGATCGGTTCGGTAAAATCCAATATCGGGCATCTGGAGTCGGCGGCGGGCATCGCGGGGCTTACGAAAGTTCTGCTACAGATGAAGTACGGCAAACTTGTTCCTTCCCTGCACGCTGAAACACCGAATCCGTCCATCTTGTTTGAGAAGACCTGCTTCCGGCTGCAACGCCACTTGACTGACTGGACTCCTAGTTCTGGTTTACGGCGTGCCGGATTGAGCTCGTTTGGAGCGGGCGGCGCAAACGCGCACGTGATTTTGGAAGAGTTCCTCTGTGACTCCGATGCACCCGCTGTGAGGCAGCACAAACCGGAGCCGATCCCAATTTCGGCTGCGAACGAGGAACGGCTGCGGTCCTATGCGTCTGCGATCGCGGATTCTATTGAGACAGACCCGGATGCCGATATTGCGTCCGTTGCGGCAACTCTACAGCGAGGCAGGGAACCGATGACGTGCAGGCTGGCGATCGTAGCCGATTCTGCTGCCCGGCTGGTCGGCTCCCTGCGCGGCTGGCTGGCCGGAACACCTGATACTGCGACGTTTGCTGGAAAACTCTCCACCAGCAAAGTACAGGCACCGCCGGCGTTGTTGCGCCAGATTTGCGCGCAAACTCAGCAGATGATTGACAGCGGCGATTTGCATTCTGTTGCAAGGCGGTGGGCGGACGGCGCGGATGTGAATTGGAAAGCATCGGGTGCGATTATCTCATTGCCGGGATATCCCTTTCTCCGGGAACGCCATTGGTTGCCCGAAGGAGAGCCGATGCGGGGATGTGCGTCAGTTCCACTTAGACCGCCGTTGGAGAGGTCGCACGGGATGCTGCTGGCGCGGCGCGTCTGGCGCGAGACGGCAGCGACTCCACGCGATGGCGGATCTTTGATCCTCAGCGGACTGGGCACTTCGAGCCAGGAGTGGATCGACAAGCTGCAACAGATGCAGCCTCGGATTAAGGTCTTGGCCGGATGGCCAGCTTCCGATCCCGCTCCCTTAGCGGCTGTCCGCGTGTGGCACTTTTGCGATTCGCCCCGGGAAGGGGCACTATTAGAACTCTTACGGTTGTGCAGGGCGATGCTTTGTCAGGCCGATCGCGCGGTGGAACTGATTGCCGTCGCCGCTGGCGCGAATGCGGCCATGCAGGCAGCCTTCCTGCGTACACTTGTTGCCGAGTACCCGAATGTGGCTGCCGCCTCCCTCGCTGTAGACGAATTGGTCTTTGCTCCCGCTTCCCTGCTGCCCCTATGTGTTCGGATTCCAGCATTGCAGGCCGGCCAAGCGAAGGAACTCTCGGTTCGCAACGGTGTATTCCAAGAGCGCTGCTCCGAGGAACTGCCGGAACAGGACGAGCCCGCCAACAAAACTGCCGCCGCCAGTTTCCGTGCCGAGGGTGTTTACTTAATTAGCGGTGGAGCAGGCGGAATTGGACGCCTTCTGGCGCGACATCTGGCTAAGAAATTCCATGCCCGGGTTGCGTTGCTTGGAAGAAAACGATTTGGGTCTGAAAGCGTCCGCCTCATCCACGAAATCAGAGAACTCGGCGGAGAGGCTATCTACGTTTGTGCCGATATCACCAGTGCCGTGGACGTGGAGGAGGCGGTGCGTAGAACGCGTCACCGGTTCGGAGCCATTCACGGCGCGATCCACGCAGCGGGAATCCTTGAAGATCGTTACATCAGTCACAAAGACGAGGAATCGTTCCTAAGAGTGCTGGCGCCAAAGGTGGAGGGCGCCCTACTGTTAGATCGAGCGACGAGGAACGACGATCTAGATTTTTTCCTGCTCTTCTCTTCCCTTGCCGCCGTCGTTGGTAATCCCGGTCAGTCCGACTATGCGGCGGCCAATGCGTTCCTCGACCAATTCGCTGAACGTCGCGCTGGCCGGACTCTTTCCATCAATTGGCCTCTTTGGCAGGAGGGCGGTATGCAGATCCCGGCGGATATGCTTCCAGATATCTTCGAGCAAACAGGCATGGCACCACTTCCTCCAGATGAGGGTCTTGAGCTAATCGAGAAGGCACTGGCGTTGGGAGAGACTTCGGTTATCGCAGCCTGGGGTGACACAGCGCGATTGCGGAAATTCCTTGGCGTCATGGAGCGATCGCCACAGATTTCGCCGGAGCCGATCGCATCGCAGCTTCGCGAGTTGTTCGGCAAGGAATTGAAAATTGACCCGGAACGGCTCGATCCCGCAGCCGGGCTTGATGTCTACGGAATCGACTCGGTGTCCATTCGGCGCCTTACTGCACAACTCGAAGAACGGTTTGGAACGCTGCCAAAGACATTACTCTTCCACCACAAAACGATTGGCGAGTTGGCGGCCTATCTGGTCAAGCGATCGGAAGTCGCGATTCCCGGTTCTAGCAGCCCAGAACCGGCTGTGGCGTCAAACCCTGACAGCAACAATGACAGCAACAATGATGCGATCGCGATTATCGGAGTGAACGGGCGCTTCCCAGGCGCGGACAGTCTTGACGAACTTTGGGAGTTGCTGCGCGACGGCCGGGATGCCATCCGCGAAGTTCCGCCCGAGCGGTGGGACCACTCTCAGTTTTACGACCCGCAACCAGGAAACCCCTCAAAGACCTATGCGCGCTGGGGCGGATTCCTAAATAATGTCGATCGATTTGACCCGCTCTTTTTCGGGATCGCCCCGAAGGATGCGGAGTTGATGGACCCGCAGGAGCGGCTGTTCCTCGAGTCCGCTTGGCTCGCGCTTGAGGATGCGGGATATCAAGCGGATTCCCTTCGATGCGACAGGAATGGGCAAAGCCAGCGAACTGGAGTATTCGCAGGCGTTACTTGGGGAAGCTATCAGCTCTTCGGGACCGAGGCGTGGAGCCAGGGCCGCGCCATTTTCCCGAATTCATCATTCTGGTCTGTTGCGAATCGGGTGTCTTATACGCTAGACCTTCACGGTCCAAGCATTCCGGTAGACACGGCTTGTTCCTCGTCTCTGAGCGCCATTCACCTAGCCTGTGAGAGCCTGCGCCGAGGAGAATGCGACCTCGCGATCGCTGGCGGTGTCAATCTCTATCTGCATCCCTCCAAGTTTGTGCAGATGGCACAACTCCGTTTCGCCTCGACAGATGGAAAATGCCGCAGCTTCGGAGCAGGCGGCGACGGGTATGTTCCCGGCGAGGGGGTGGGCGTAGCGATCCTAAAACGTCTATCCGCCGCCAAGCGCGATCGCGACCAAATCTACGCCACGATCCTCGGCAGTGCGATGAACCACGGTGGCAAGACAAATGGCTATACCGTTCCCAACCCTAGCGCACAGGCAGAAGTCGTTCGGTTGGCTGTTCAGCGGTCAGGGATTGCGGCGAATACGATTTCCTACATCGAAGCCCACGGCACGGGCACGGCGCTCGGAGATCCCATTGAAATCGACGGCCTTGGGGCGGCTTTCGAGACCGCGCCGGATATGCAGAATGGCGTTTGCGCGCTGGGATCGATCAAATCGAATATTGGACACCTGGAATCGGCGGCCGGTGTGGCCGGACTGTTCAAGATCCTCCTACAAATGAAGCACCGTTTGCTCGTGCCGAGCCTGCATGCGGAAATCCAAAATCCCGCGATCGATTTCGAGTCCAGTCCCTTCCGCCTGCAAAAAGTCTGCGCGGCATGGGAAAGCGAAGGACTGCGGCGAGCCGGGATTAGCAGCTTCGGTGCGGGTGGCAGCAATGCACACGCGATCGTAGAGGAATACCAAGCTGCCAGGCGACCCGAAACTGGAACCGAGCCCGAGTTGGTTGTCCTTTCAGCGCGGAATGAGCGGCTCTTACAGATCGCGGTGCGTAACTTGGCGCAGCACCTAAGTCGCGAACCGGCAATGAGGCTGGCTGATGTGGCTTTCACACTACAGATCGGCCGCCGTGCATCTGAACATCGCCTCGCCCTGCACGCCGTTTCGATCGACCAGGCCCGCTTTCTGCTCGACGTATATCTTCAAGGCGGCCAGGCTGACGACCTATTCCTTGGAGTTGCAAACTCCTGCAAGGTCGAGATTGGAGCATCTGCGTCGGGCGACCTCCGGGAACTGGCCGCGCATTGGGTAACGGGAGGAGCAGTCCAGTGGGAAAATCTTCACCGACCGACGGAACCCTGGCGCGTCTCGCTTCCAGGATCCCCTTTTGATAGGCGACGTTGCTGGATCGCGATGCCGGAGGTCGCCTCAGCCAAACAAACCACCGTCGAGGAACTCATACATCGCGATGACCCGATTGTTCGCGAGCACCGAGTCGGCGGCATACCGACTCTGCCTGGAGCCACACTGCTTGAAATCGCGAGCCGGGCCATGAACAATGCCGGTTTTGGCGTGCCCACCGCATTTGAAGATGTGACGTGGATGCGACGAGCAGAGATTCATGCGGATTCAATGAGACTTCTAGTCTCACTCTCGCTTGAACAAAACAGTGTGAGGTTTGCGATTCGGAACACCGCGGGCGATACATACGCATCGGGCAGGTCAATCCGAAGTGGTGAGGCTCCTGGTTCGCAGGCCGTTCCGGGTGCTTTCGCGGATCTCCTCGAACCTGGCGGCCGGGTCATTTCGCAGGAACGGTACTACGAAGCGTTTGAGCAAGCCGGTGTAACTTATGGGCCGCTATTCCGGGGCATCAGAGAAGTTCGCCTGCTTCCCTTCGGAGCGTCAGCGCTATTTGACATTCAGGGAGTGGAACCTACACTGTTCGGAGGTCAATCGGTTGTTCTCGACGCAGCATTTCAAACTGTGCAGGCGGAATTGCAGCGTGACGGGCGCAACGCAGCCCTCTGGCTGCCCTTCTCGGTCGAATCTGTCCGAATCTTCAGCACGCTTCCACTCAAGGGGACTGTACTGCTACGGCGGAGCGATCCAAATCCCCCAAATGTCGAAGGGATAGATATACCGATCGCGCGCTTTCACTTGGCGATTCTAGACGACATCGGGCAAATGGTTGCAGCCGTCGAGAACTTCTGCGTGAAGTTGGTGAAGACTACTATATCTGATAGGCCGCAGAAGGAAGAACTAGAACAATGGCTGCTTCCGGTTCTTGAAGGTCTCGCGCGCGGCGATCGCGCGGTTGAAGAAACGGATCGCTTGCTCGAAGATATTTCCACAATCGCGCAGGGGCGAGGTAATAAAGATGGACAGGGCTGAAATCTTAAGACTGGTGCAAAATGGAACGATCGCGCCGCAGGAAGCCGCTCGCTTTCTTGCCGAAAGTTTGGCGATGCTAGGTGGCAATCGTGCCAATAGCCAAGACAAGCTGGCTAACGCCGACCTGACCGGCCTGATGTACAGACCCGTGTGGCGCCTAACGCCAGCGTTGCCCGAGCATCGCGTTCCGGCTGGACGTACTCCGATCTTCTTTGAAGAGCGCGAATCCGGGGATCTACCAGAGATGTGGTTTGCTCAGCTATTTCAGAAAGTCCTGGGCGCGCAAGCGATCGCCACACCCATTGCAGGACGTTCCCAAGCGGACTTCGAGGCAATTTTCGGCGCGTATAGCGATATGCCGGCCACCGTCTTCCTCTATCGGCCATCCTCCTTCGATTTGCTCTCGCTCGAATCGGTTCGCCAGATGCAGACTCGCGCGCTATACCCCTTATTGCGATCGATCCGCGCGATTCATTCCCGTTGGGGATCGGCGGCGGCTTCCGAGCTGAAGCTCATTACGTTTGACAATTATTCGGTACTCGGTTCGGAGGTAGCATTCGGATCGACTCATGCTGGACCAACAGGTGCGGCGTTGGCAGGTGTGGCGAGAGTGCTGCGCCGTGAGTACCCCAACCTCCGTGTGTCCACGATCGATCTCGATACTAGCGACTTGTCGTGGACCCGACCAGAGGAAGCCGCCGCTCTTGCAGCCCGAGTTCTCGCCGACCCGGGCGATCGGGCGGGCAGGAACATCGCCTGGCGGCATGGCAGGCGGTTTGTCCAGTCGCTGGAGATGGTGGAGCCCTTACCCAGCTTAGGCGCGAGTCCGATGCTAAGGCCCAACGGAGTTGTGGCGATCGCGGGAGGTGCCGGAGGTATTGGCAGCACCATCGCGAAATGGCTCTCAGCGCAGTACCAGTCCCGGCTGGTACTGATCGGACGCCGTGCGGTAAACAGCGAAATTCAGCAACTTCTCGGTGAGATCGGCCGGAACGGCGGTGAGGCAGTATATTTCCAGGCGGACATCACAGACCCAGAACAGGCTCTCCGTGCGGTCAACGCCGGCCGCGATCGCTTCGGAACCGTCGATGCGGCGATCCATTCGGCCATCGTGCTTGGCGACTGTGCGCTGCACAGCGCAACTGAGGAATCCTTTCGCCGCGTACTCGCTCCAAAGCTGGAGGGCTCGATCAATCTTGCCCGAGCCGCAATCGAAGGTGGCGCGAGGCTACTGGCGTTTTTTTCCTCGGCAAATGTCTTCTACGGTAATCCCGGACAAGCCAACTATGTTGCTGGATGCGCGTTCAAGGATGCCTTGGCGCGCAAACTGGCCGCATCAGGCTCGATCGAAGTCAAACTTCTGAACTGGGGATTTTGGGATGAAGTCGGGATCGTCGCATCCGCAGACTATAAATTGCGTATGGACAAGCTAGGAGTTTCCGGGATTACTAGCGATATTGGCTCCGCCGCATTCGATCGCGTGATGCGAAGCTCCCTCGAACAGGTTGTGCTGATCCGTTGCGGATCGTCCATGCGAAAGGAACTGGCCGTCCCCAGCGATCGCCCAGCACAACAGATGCCCAATGTGCATGGTTCGGCGATCCGCGAGGCAATGAAAGGCGTTCGAGGCAGTAATACTCCGAGTGTGGGTCTGCAATTCGCGGATGCCCTAGCTGCTCTTGAGGAAATCAGTCAGATCCGTCTCCTAGCCGCTTTTCGCGAACTCGGAAGCAATGATACCGAACCTCCTTCCGCAGAAGGCAGCGCGAAGCAGCTTAGATATGCATTGATTCCTGTCTGGCGCACGGCAAAAGCCAACCGGGAACTGGTTGACCGTTCGCTCCGCTGGGAAGCTGAAACAGACATTGTACGCAAACGCTTTCCAGAGTTGTCTCCGCACTTGGCGCTTCTTGAAGTCTGCGTAGCGAGTTACCCGCGACTGTGGCGTGCTGAGGTTGCAGGCCATGAGATCCTCTTCCCAAATGGTTCCAGCAACCTCGTAGCTCCAGTTTACTCAGGCAGCGACCTTGCCGAGAGTATGAACCGAACGGTTGTCTCCGCCTTGGAAGCTTGGCAAGCGGCGCGGGGGCCGACAAGACCGCTGCGGATTCTTGAGATTGGCGCAGGCACGGGGTCAACAGCCGAAGTGTTGCTGCGCTCGTTTGAAAATGTGCGGGAATTCGAGTATGTCTTCACGGATGTTTCGTCGGCCCTGGTTCGCCAGGCATCGGAGAAATTCGATCGATATTCCCAGTGCAGTTTCCGTTTGCTCGACATTGAGCGCGACCCGGCCGCGCAAGGCTTTGAACCAGGTACTTTCGATGTTGTGGTGGCATCCAACGTCCTGCACGCGACCTGCCGGATGAGTGACACGCTTGCGCGTGCAAAAAAACTGTTGCGGACAAACGGATTGTTAGCTTTGATTGAAGCCACTTCCAGTCAAGTTTTCACCACCATGACTTTCGGCGTCACGAGCGGGTGGTGGCGACATGATGAAAGTGATATGCGTTTGCCCGGCGGCCCGTTGCTCGATCGCTCAGGCTGGGAAGCAAACCTAGTGAGCGCGGGTTTTCGGGGAATTGAAGCGATCGGTTTCGGAGGAACGAACGAAACCGCGCCGTATCACGCAATCTTCGCGGAAAGCGACGGTTGGGTGCACGAGCTGGCAACCAATCCGATCGCCCTGGCAGACCGGTACGAGACCCCTACAGATCCGCCCCCGCCCTCAGTTAATAAAACCTCCCACAAGGCGTTCCTAACGGCGCTTAAGAACATTTTTGCCCGCGTCCTGAAGATGGAGCCGTCCGAAATCCGAACAGAGGCAACGTTCGAGTCGCTGGGGGTGGATTCCCTGACCGTACTTCAGTTGACCGAGCAACTGGAGCGCGAATACGGCAAGTTGTCGAAGACTTTGCTTTATGAGTATCCGACACTCAACCGCTTGGCCGCGCATTTGCATGGGGATGGGCAGCAGCAAATTCCATCACCTGCGGTCGAGCAATCGACGCGGCTTCCATCTCGCGAAGGTCAGACGATGCCGCTCGCAATTGTTGGGGTCGCCGGACGCTACCCGAACGGCAGCACGCTGGAAGAATTCTGGGCGAACCTGGCAGAGGGTCGCAGCGCTATCCAGGAAGTTCCCCGCGATCGGTTCGATTTCACCCCATTTTTCGACCCACGAGGTGGAGAGCGCAAGAGCTACAGCAAGTGGGGCGGATTTATCAGGGATGCGGATAAGTTCGATGCGGGCTTCTTCGGCATATCGCCGCGGGAAGCGAAGGACATGGACCCGCAGGAACGCGTTTTTCTTGAAACCGTGTGGGCTTGTCTCGAAGATGCAGGGTATCCTCCCCGTCGCCTAAAGGCTGCAGCCAGCGGTAGGGGGCGAAATGACGTAGGAGTCTTCGCGGGCATCACCTACGCCACGTATCAGCTTTACGCGATCGACCAATGGAATAACGGCGATCGCGTCGGAGCGCACTCGTCGTTCTGGTCGCTCGCAAATCGAGTCTCCTGGCTCTTCGATTTTCAGGGGCCGAGTATGGGGATTGACACCGCCTGCTCTTCATCCTTGGCGGCCATCCACCAAGCTTGCGAAAGTATCCGGCGGGGCGAATGCAATGCGGCTCTCGCTGGAGGCGTCAATCTGATCCTTCACCCGCTTCAGTTGGTCGGTCTGAGCCAGTTGCGGATGCTGGCTCCCGATGATAAGTGCCGCGCGTTCGGTGTTGGCGCGAATGGATTTGTGGATGGTGAGGGCGTCGGAGTTGTGTTAATTCGCCCGCTTGCAGATGCGATCGCCGACGGAGACAGGATTCGGGGCGTGATACTCGGGTCGGCCATGAATTCAAGCGGACGGACGAGCGGATATACGGTGCCGAATCCAGCGGCACAGGCAAGCTCGATCCTGGACGCCCTCGAGCAAGCCGGCGTCGATCCCAACACAATCGGGTACGTCGAGGCCCACGGCACGGGCACTGCCCTTGGCGACCCAATTGAAATCGCCGGACTGACAAAGGCTTGGCGCGAACATACGCAGGAGTCTGGTTTTTGTGCGATCGGTTCGGTGAAATCCAATATCGGGCATCTCGAATCGGCGGCTGGCGTTGCGGGGCTAACGAAAATACTTCTACAGTTCCAGCATCGGGAGATCGTGCCATCACTTCATGGCGAGCAAACAAACCCACTGATCGAATTCGAGAGCACACCATTCCGCCTGCAAACGCACAGAACCCGCTGGGAGTCTTCCTCTGGGCCGCGGCGTGCGGCGCTTAGCAGCTTCGGGGCAGGCGGCGCCAACGTGCATACGATCCTCGAAGAGTTCGAGGCCGCTTCCGTTGACGATCGCCCCGTCGAACCGGTCGATGAGTTGATTATTCTTTCGGCGAAATCGAGGCAGGCTCTGCTGGCATCAGCAGAACGGTTGTATACCCTGCTGGAGTCGAACGCGACAGATTCTCACTGCCTTGGAGATGTTGCGTGGACGCTTCAGATCGGGAGGGAGGCAATGGATTACCGCCTCGCGTTCGTCGCGGCGTCGAAGAGTGAATGCCTGGATAGGTTGCGGCGTTTTGCCGGACAAGAAGCCTCGGCGGACTCACTTTTTGAAGGGCGAGTCAAGAGCGATTCGGCGGCGGATGGTTCGTCAGACAACGGCGAGTACCTTCTCCAGTTGTGGAATGACAAGCGGTATCACAAGATCGCCAGTTTGTGGGTGACTGGTATTGAGCCAGATTGGGAGAAACTGCCTCGCAACGAAAAAAGGCGGATCGTTTCTCTCCCCTCCTATCCGTTTGAACGCGTTCGGTATTGGCCCGTGGCGACCGAAACGCTTGCCTCGCCAAAGTCCGCCACTGACGTCTATACCGCAGATGCGTGCAGGACTTTCGTGCCGAGATGGTTTTTGCTTCCTGAGCGCCCTTCCCCGACGGCAGCAGCCGGACGGCACGCGATCTTGCAGCGATCCAACTCTGCCATCGCGTCGGCTCTTGCCACGCAATATAGGGACTGCGTCACGATTTCACTTAACCGTTCAGACTGGCTCGATGAATTGGAAAGCGAAACCTCCATCTCTACTATTGATTTCCTCGGTTCGCTCGATTCCTGCGATTGGCAAGATGCTGTAGACGATTCCATTCCACTTCTTCATTTGATCCAGCACCTTGTGCGCCGGAAGTCTTCGCCTCCCCTGTTGCGTATCGTTACGGTGCGCGCGCAGAAGGCGTTACCCAGCGACAGGCTGACAAAGCCCTGGGCCGCAACTTCCATTGGTCTAGGGAGGGCCTGCCGTATCGAATTGCCGTCATTGCCGGTGGTCTGCGTTGACGTGGAGGGAAAGGAACCGGAGGCGGAAGCGGCGCGGATTGCCGGTGAATGGAACCATAGTCAGTTCGCTGAGGTGGCTTGGCGCGGCGGGGAACGATGGGTGCGCGGCATCGAAGAGGTTCCACAGCAATCGGTTCAATCCGAAGATTCGCCGCAGAATCGGTTGCGTGAAGGCGGCGTTTATCTGGTCGTTGGTGGAGCGTCAGGAGTCGGTCTTGAGATTGCCCGGTGGATGGCGGCAAAGGCACGGGCGCGCGTTGTTCTGATCGGGCGATCCGATTTCAGCGATCGCCAGGAAGCAGCTATTCAGAGCATTCGCGAACAAGGCGGAGATGCGATCTATATCCAGGCCGACGTTACCGATCGCGGGGCACTCCGCCGCGCTATAAGCGAGACACGCCGGAAGTTCGGGTCTATTTCGGGTGCCATCCACTCGGCGATGGTACTTCTCAATCAGCCGCTTGCCGCAATGTCGGACAGAACCTACGAAACCGTCCTGGCGCCCAAGGTAGCAGGAAGCGCAGCCTTCGCCGAGGCGCTCAGTGGGGAGAAACCGGACTTCGTCCTGTTCTTCTCGTCCCTTGCATCGCTGGCGCCAACACCAGGCAGCGCGAACTACGCCGCCGCTTGCGCCTTCGAGGATGCGTTTGCGTGCTATTTGCAGGATTCCGGTAAGTTTCGGGCCCAGACGATCGATTGGGGCTTTTGGGGAGACGTGGGTCAGCTTGCCACCGAAGAGGGCCGCGCGCAGTTGGCCCGGCTTGGCGTCCAGCCTATGGGCAGTGCTGCGGGTATCCAGGCATTCTCAGACATCCTACGGCTGGGATTAACCCAGTCGATTCCTCTGCGCGCGTCGGCGAAGGTGCTGCAACTTCTTGGGCTACGGGATAATGTTCAGCCAGTTTTGGGCAAGCTTGAATCGGCCTGTGCCGCTGCTACCAAAGAAGAAGAGCAATCCTCTCTGGATCTCAGGCAAGGCGAAATGGCTTTGCGAGATTTGGACTCACTCAGCAGGCTGTATCTAACGCAGGTTTGGGTGCAGTTGCGGATGTTCCCTGGAAACGGGGAAAGCCTGAATCGTGACACACTCCGCAGCCGGGCTTCCCTCTTGCCGAAGTACGAGCGCTTGTTGGAAGCTCACCTGTCGATTTTTGCAGCTAATAAACTGATCCGATTGGCTGGGAGCGATATTCTGGAAGGTCCTGAATTGGGCGCTACCCTGGCTGGACTCAATGGGGAGGAGATCGCCAGGAAGCACGCCGAATTCCTGCGCCAGCATCCAGACATGGGCGGCTTCGCACGATTGCTTGAAGTCTGTCTGAAGCCGGACGACTACGCGGCAGTGCTAGCGGGACGGAAGCTGGCTACCGAGATCCTGTTCCCTGATTCTTCGCCCGAACTGGTGACTGGAATGTACCGGAACAACCCCTGGGTCGATCGCTACAACAGGCTTCTGGCTGAAGCGCTCGCAGGCTTCGCGGGCAGCGGCGGACAGTCGAAGATTCGGATAATCGAACTAGGATCGGGAACAGGATCGACGAGTGAGTTTACCCTCCGCAAGCTCGACAGCTTTCGCGATCGAGTAACGTATGATTTCACCGACGTATCGCGGAAATTTCTCCAAGAGGGGAAGGCGGCGTTCGGCACTAGATACCCCTTTGTTAACTTCCGCCACCTGGATCTCGAACAGTCTCCAGATCGACAAGGCTTTGAGCCGGAATCCTACGACGCAGTCATAGCGACAAATGTGGTACACGCGACGCGCAGTATCCGCAGGTCGATCGAGCACATCTCACGTCTGCTGAAGCCGGGCGGGCTGCTGCTCCTGAACGAGCTGACCCACAAATCGGATTTTCAAACCATTACAGTGGCCCTGCTGGACGGTTGGTGGGCTTTTGAAGATGCCGATTTGCGGATTGAGAACTCGCCGCTATTGCTGCCCGACCGCTGGACGGCTCTGCTGCAAGAGGCTGGATTCCGAAATGGAAAGGCATTCGGCACCCCCTATCAACGCGTTTTTGTGGTTGAGCGAGGCGACCGACCGAGCGCTTCCGAAGTGGCGCTGGCCCAGGAGCCTGACGCAACACCACTACAGGCGAGCCGACCGAAAGAGAGCGCGGCAGAGGAAAAAACTAGAATTGAAGAGATCGCGAGGAGGATCGGCGCGATCGCGGCCGCCGTGCTCGAAATGGACGCAGTTCCGGAGACGGACAAGGTATTTGCGGAGATGGGCGTCGATTCCATCCTAGCCCCACAGATCGCGAACCGCATCAATGAGGAATTCGGAACCACGGTCGGGCCGGCGGACTTCTACAGCTATCCGAGTCCCTTAGAAATGGCGGCTTGGATCTCCAATGTTCAACCTCAATTCAGAGAACAGCCGGAGCCTCCCCCCGAAGTGAAAAACGACAACGCGATCGCCGTAATCGGTCTTTCTTGCCGGCTCCCGGGTGCTCGCGATGCGGAGCAGTTCTGGGAAGTGCTTCAATCCGCGCGCGAGGCCTATTCCGATCTTGCTGGAGAAAGGTGGGGAGACAATCCCAGTCGCCCAGTCCGGGGCGGACTGCTGCCAGAAGCGTTACATTTCGATCCGTTCTTCTTCCGCATCTCACCTCGGGAAGCGGCCCAAATGGATCCCCAGCAGCGAGTATTCCTTGAGGAAACTTGGAAGGCGATCGAAGATGCAGGCTACTCACCAGATAGCCTCGCCAATACTCGGTGCGGCGTGTACGCGGGCGCGGCGCAAAACTTCTACGGTTTGACTGCCGCTGATTCAGAGGGTTCGATCGCGGACTCGATGTCTTCGCTCGGCACATCAATGGCGATCCTGCCAGCGCGAGTTTCCTATCATCTCAATCTCAAAGGGCCGGCAATTCCCGTCGATACGGCCTGTTCATCTTCTCTGGTCGCAGTTCATCTGGCCTGCCAAGGCCTACTAAATGGCGATTGCGATCTCGCCCTCGCCGGAGGAGTGGCGATCTTACTGCTGTCTCCCACCGTTTACAAGTTCCTTGATGGGAGCGGCATGATTTCGACCTCCAACACGTGCCGTCCATTCGATAAGGATGCCGACGGCTTCGTTCCAGCGGAAGGGGCCGGAGTCGTGATGCTGAAGCGGCTGGCTGATGCGCTGCGGGACGGAGACCATATCTACGGGTTGATACGTGCATCGGGCGTAAACCAGGACGGGCGATCGAACGGCATCACGGCTCCCAACGCGCAGGCGCAGAGTGAACTTGAAACCGCAGTTTACGAAAAGGCCCAAATCCATCCAGAAACGATTAGTTACGTCGAAACCCACGGCACAGGAACCAAGTTGGGCGACCCAATCGAGCTCACTGCGATCGCGGACGCATTCCGCAAGTGGACTGAGGCGAAGCAGTTCTGTGCCATTGGGTCGGTAAAAAGCAATATTGGCCATACTATGGCCGCTGCGGGAATTGCAGGACTCATCAAGATCCTACTTAGCCTCAAACATTCCGAGTTGCCCGCTTCTCTGCATTTCCAAGAACCAAACCCGGCATTTGATTGGGCTTCCTCTCCTTTCTATGTTGTCAGCGAACGCCGTCCGTGGCTCCGCCCGGCAGGAGGGCTGCGGCGTGCGGCACTCAGTGCGTTCGGCTTCAGCGGTACGAACTGCCACTTGGTGATTGAGGATGGGCCGGAGGTTTCCGGCGATGCCCAGGAGCGTGGACGCGGCGAATGGCGTGTCGTCCCGGTATCGGGAAAGACACCAGCCTCGTTGCGCCGCAATCTTGAAACTCTGGCTGATTGGGCTTCGGGCCATCCAGCCGTGCATCTCGACGATATCGCATGGACTCTGTCGATAGGTCGCCAGCACTTCGAGTGCCGTGCGGCAGCGGTTGTTCGAGAAACCAGCGAACTGGTCCAGGCATTGCGTGCAGCCGCTTCGTCTGATTTCAGAACCGAGCCGGCGACGCGGTGTGAAGCTGCTGCGCGGGAATTCATTAGCGGTCAAAACGTGGACTGGAGGCAGATATGGACTGGACCGCACGGCAGGCGCATCTCGCTTCCGGCCTATTCCTTTGAACGGGAGGTATGTGCGATCGCAAGAGCCACCGAAGCCATCGGCACTCCCCCGCGAGTCGATTCCGAAACCGCTCTTCTAGACAAGGTAATGAACGCGGTAGAAGCTCGGGTCACGAGTCAAGGAGACCCACTTGCCGGCCGTGCCAGTGTCTTCGACCGTCTCGACCGGATCGGCGCATTGGGCGTACTCGAAGCGTTTCAACGAGCTGGCGTCTTGCGGCATCCCGATGACACAACGTCGAAATCCGACTTGCGGCGGAAGCTCGCTCTTGCGCCTCAGCACGAAAGACTTTTTGATGCCCTGCTTGAAATTCTCGTTGCCGAAGGGATTGTCTTGGCATCTCCAGAACGGATCGAATTGAACCGCGCCTGCGAGGAGTTTTTTGCTAACCGGATTGTCGCAACAATATCTGACCTAAGCGCCGGACTGCTGGCCGAATGTCCCGAAACCCGCCCCTACCTCGATCTGCTGAGAAAGTGCCTGCAGAGCTATCTGGAACTGCTTTCTGGGCGATTGTCCGTAACCGACCTGCTCTACAACAAAGATTCTTTGCCACTGATTGAGGCAATCAATCGCAATAACCCCCTTGCCGACCATTTCAATGCCCTTGCTGCCGAAGCGGTGCGCGAAGCAGTCCTCGCTCTGTCTGCCCGCGATCGCGACCTGCCGATCGCGATTTTGGAAATTGGCGCAGGCACTGGCTCGACTACAGCGTCGATTCTACAGGCGATCGAGTCCTTTGGCGATCGCATTGAATACCACTTCACAGACATCTCCTCGGCCTTTGTCCAGCGAGGGCGCGATCGCTGGAGCGCTGAATTCCCGTTTACCCGATACGCAGTGCTCGATATCGAAAAGGACTTCGCCGCGCAGGGTTTCGTGCCGGGCCAGTTTGCGATCGTCTGCGCGGCCAATGCGCTGCACGCGACCCGCGACATCGGCGCAACCCTGGATGCAATCAATCGGCTGCTGAGTGCAAAGGGAATCATTATCCTCAGCGAAGTCTGCCGTTTTGAAGTCTTCGCGACCCTGACTTTCGGATTTACAAGCGGTTGGTGGTTATTTGAGGACAAACGGAACCGGATACCGCACTCACCGTTGCTGAGTACCCTCAACTGGCGTCGCTGCTTGTCAGAACAAGGCTTTCCACGAGTGAGGACATCCGGTCTGCGCCATCCAGAACAGCCGGAATCGTACTTGCAGAGTCTGATCGTGGCGCAAAGCAGCGCAGAAAAGCGGTTGCCGTCAATTCCTGAGTCACCCGCGCCAGTCAACGTCGAGTCCGCAACCGTTCATCCGAAGGATTCTCCGGTCTTCGATCGCGCGATCGAAAGCAGCGAGGTTCAGGTACGCCAATTGATGGCATCGAAGCTCGATGCAGATCCCGCACGCCTGAAGCCAACCCTCCCGTTTTCCGATTTCGGGATTGACTCGATCGTTTCGGTGGAACTGGCCAAAGCCCTCAACGAGGAACTGGGAATCTCCCTTCGGTCTACGGATCTTTTCAACTACCCGACTATCCGGCAACTGGCTGGTCATATCGACGAAACATTTCCCGCACGACGCCGACCAAGCCCATTGCCCTCGGCCACGCCATTGAAACTCAATGCAATCCCCCTAGAGGATTCGGAACATGAGCAGCAAAGCGTAGAGCAGACGGCCCCAGCATTGAAACCCACTCGCTCCCCCGGCCGCCAAATTGCCATCATTGGCATTTCGGGCAGATTCCCCGGATCAAACAACCTTTCCGAGTTTTGGGAATCGATCGAAAGAGCGAAACCAGTGACCGGTGAAATCCCCCCGGATCGATGGGATTGGCGCAAGATTTATGACCCGGATCGCCTCGCTCGAAACAAGACACCGAGCCGTCACGGCGGATTCCTGAGCGGAATCGGCGAGTTCGATCCCGCACTCTTCCGGATCTCGCCCCGCGAGGCCGAACTGATGGACCCGCAGCAGCGGCTCTTTCTGACGGAAACTTGGGCGGCTCTGGAAGATGCTGGCTACTCGGATACGCGCTTAGATGGCAGCCGCACTGGTGTATTTGTTGGTGCATCCAGCGGTGATTATTCGCAAATCCTGATGAATTCAGGTCTCCCTGCTGATGGATTCATGTTCACTGGCAACGCTGGCGCGATGCTGCCCGCGCGCGTGGCATATATGTTCAATTTGAAGGGCCCAACCCTCGCAATCGATTCCGCGTGCTCCTCGTCGCTCATCGCCCTGCATACGGCTTGCGAAAACATTGAGAACGGCAATTGCGACATGGCCATTGCGGGCGGCGTCAGCGTTCTGGCGACGCCGCGGCTGCACTTACTACTCGGCAAGGTCGGTATGCTGTCGCCCAGCGGAGCGTGCAGACCGTTTGACGAAAGTGCGGATGGGATCGTGCTTAGCGAAGGAATCGGTGTTGTCGTCCTCAAGCCACTTGAGAAGGCACTAGCGGATGGCGATCGCGTTCACGCCGTAATCCGCGGGTCTGGCACCAACCAGGACGGCAAGACCAGCAGCCTCACAGCGCCTAGTGGACCTGCCCAGACAGAGCTGATTCGGGAGGTTTACAAACGATTCGCCTTGGATGCGAGATCGATCGGCTATGTCGAAACCCACGGTACAGGCACACCACTCGGCGATCCGATCGAGATTCACGCTCTGTGCGATGCCTTTAGCGATCGCGCGATCGCTCCTGCATCGCTGCCGATTGGTTCTGTGAAGGGGCTAATCGGTCACGCGCTGACGGCGGCCGGGGTCGCATCGCTGCTCAAAGTTGTTCTGGCATTGAAAAATCACCGCATACCTGCTTCCTTTGTGCCAACCGGTCTGAACCCACGAATCGAGTTAGCAGACAGTCCGTTCCGCGTCGATTCCCACGGCAGCGACTGGATTGGCACGCCGAGAAGGGCTGCCATTAGTTCGTTTGGTGCCAACGGAGCCAACTGCCACATGGTTGTGGAGGAAGCGCCTGCGATCCGCACGCAGCAATCGCCTGAATTGCCTTGTTATTTATTCGCTATTTCGGCGCGGACGCGCAGCCAACTGATTCAAAGGGCTGAAGGTCTGCTCTGCTGGCTGGAAGGTCGGGGAAACCGCTGCCGAAGCGCGGATATCGCGTTCACGTTAAACACAAAACGAAGCCATTTGGAATTCCGGGCAGCCTTTGTATCAGGGGACAAGGCGCATCTAACTGATTTGCTCCGCCGTTTCCTCAGAATTGGCGAAGGAACAGATTTCTTCGCAACTAGAGAAGACGAACCCCCAACCAATAACCTTTACGGTTCCATTGACCAAATGTTCGCGTCGCTTTCGCGTTACCTGAACGATCCCGAAGCGTATCGGCGATCGCTCTTGCCGATCGCGGCCCTGTTTGCGAGCGGGGATCTCACAGACTTGTCTCTCCTGCATCCCCAAGGAGGGCAGATTGTTGAGTTGCCGCCGTACCCTTTCGATCGCACCACGTACTGGGTGCGATCGCACGACACTGAACGCGACAGCGAATTTTGGATGCGGCATCATACGGTACAGGGCGAGCCGATGTTGCCGGGAGCGGCGACCTTACAGCTCATGGTCGAAGCCGTCGAGGAATCCGTCGGCGTAGCTGGTTTGCGCAATATCTGTTGGCTGCGTCCGGTAAAAAGTGGTGACAAGCTCTTGCCGGAGTTGCGCCTGAATGGCCAAACCCGCTACCTCGAATTGCAGTCGGAAAGCAAGGGGCAAAGATTGACCTTCGCTTCTGCCGAAGTGGTTCTCACAACTTTCGGGGAGACCTCGCCAAGCACCAGCAGCCTAGATCGTGCCGCAATTGAGGCCCGCTGCCGGACGGCAATTCATAAGGAAGAATTCTATTCGCTGGTCGATTCCCGCGACGTAACTCACGGGAGACTCTTTCGCACCGTTGAATGCCTTTGGACGGGCCCATCCGAAGCACTCGGACTGGTAAGGGCGCCCGAAGAAGAAGCGCCTTGGGTCGGCCGACTCGCTCTGCACCCGTCAATTCTGGATGGTGCGCTTCAGTGTGTTATGGGCCTATTTGCCGACAGAGCTGCGGAACTGCCCGCGCTGTTGCCCGCGTCGATCGGGGAGTTAGCTATACTGAAACCCTTGACCAGCGAATGCCTCGTCCATGTGCGACGCGCCGCAGACTCGATCGGCGATCGCTCGTTCGACCTGCGGATCGCAAATCCTGCTGGCGAGGATTTGGTACTGATCCGGGATTTCACACTGCGTCCGGCGCGGCGGTTGGGTGCGGATGCTAAGCCGGGTGCGCACCCGGCCGTAGATGCCGTGCCTTGCTACCGGCCTGTCTGGAAGGAAACACCAACGCCAGCCCAAATATCGGTTTCCGAGGGGCCGGTTCTGATCGTTTATCAGCCGGGCGATCGCGATCTAGCCGAAGCTTTGATCGCGCAGCACCCGCACTCAACCGTCTTTCATGTAAACCCCGCCGATGCTTTCCGGGCAGTTTCCGCGCGGCACTGGGAAATCGAACCTAAAGCGTATGACCTAGAGCGTATATGCCGGGAAATGCAGCCCCTGCAAACGATCTATTTCTTGGCGTCCGGCAACACTGCCGCCCCTTCCACGCTGGCGGAACTGGAAACGATCCAGGATCGGGGAGTGGTGACGCTGTTTCATCTCATAAGAGCTCTGGACAGGGCGCGCCTTTGGCAGGATCGGGCGCGGTTGAGGCTAATTACGCAAGACGTGCAGAATGCCGGCACAGGCGGTGGAAATCCGTGGAATGCCTCCCCGATCGGCTTTACCAAAGCGCTGTCGCGGGAATTCCCTAGCCTGGCTGTTACCTGCTTGGATATAGATAGGCAGACTGCGACAGACCTTCCAGCGATGGCCGAGCGGATCGCGGCAGAGCCAGAGTCTGCGCCCGGCACGGAGCTCGCGTTCCGAGGTTCCCGTCGGCTGGTGCGAACCATCCAAGAGATGCGTTTGCCCGATGACGGGAATAAGCTTCCCATGCGAGTTGGCGGATGTTATTTGATCGTCGGCGGATTGACCGGTATCGGATTCGAGGCGGCAAAGTTATTAGCGAATACGCCAGGCATAAAGCTTGTGCTAACTGGCCGGCGCCCGTTGGATGCCGAGCGATCGTCTCGTCTCAACGAGTTACAGCGGATCGCGTCCACGGTAATCTACCGCCAAGCTGATGTCGCAGACCAAGGGGCGATGGAAGCTCTACTCACCGAAATCCGCCAGACAGCCGGGCGGCTCAACGGAGCAATTCATTCGGCCATTGTCCTCCGTGACGCGAGCATTCGCACGATGACTGAAGCAGCGCTTCGGGAAGCGCTTGCACCAAAGATCGCGGGAAGCTGGCTGCTGGAAAGACTCACAAGGGACGAGCCGTTAGATTTCATCGCGTTCTTTTCTTCTGCCAACGCTCTCATGGGCAATGCGGGCCAGAGCAACTATGCCGCTGGCTGCACTTTTCAGGACGCTTTCGCCCTTTGGCTGCCCGAGACTGGGCCGAGAATTCAGGTCATCAACTGGGGCTATTGGAATGAAACGGGTATAGTCGCCAGCGAGGACTATAGCAAACGGATCGAGAAACAAGGGATTCTGGGAATAGGAACGGCTGAGGGCGTCGAGACATTGCGGCGGCTGCTGATTCATGGTGTCCGGCAAAGCGTGCCCGTTCGGCTGGGTGATGAGGTGCTGCGCTCCATCGATCGCAGCGGATGGAGTACGGAACGAATCCAAGAGTCCTCCGTGTCGTCGATTGTTGCCGCTTCCCAGTCGCTCGTCCGTTTCCTAACGAACTCGCCAATCGACCAACGCGCCGTCGCTGCGTTTCAGGAACTTGAGGAGTACGCACAGTTTCGCCTGCTGGGAACATTGCGAAAATTGGGCGTACTGCGCTCGAGTGAGGAGCGGTGGACTGCGCGATCGCTCATCGGCAAACTGCGGGTCCACAGCCGTTACGAGCGGCTGTTTGCCGCATTGCTCGATATGCTTTTGCGGGCTGGGTTAGTTCAGGAACGAAACGGTGACATTGTAGTTTCGACCGCAGGACTTCAACCTGAATCGCAAAGCCGGATCGAAGGTTTGCAGGCTGAGGCTAATCGGCTGCGATCGGACTATCCCGGAATTGCACCCCATGTTGAGTTGCTGGAAAAGTGTCTCGACCGTTACGGCGAAATCCTAACCGGTGAATGCGATCCGCTGACCGTTCTGTTTCCAGGAGGGTCGTCTTCCTTGGTGGAGGGAATCTATCGGGGCAACGCCCTGATGGACTACTACAATTCACTCACAGCGGAGGCTGTCGGTTCCGCTATTGAAGCGATTCTGACTGAGGCGCCAAACGCGATCGTTCGGGTCATTGAGATCGGTGCGGGCACCGGGGGTACTAGCTTCGCCGTTCTCAACAAACTGGATCGATTCGCCGAGTCGATCCTGTATACGTACACCGATGTATCGCCTGCCCTCGTCCGTCAAGCCGAACTCAAGTTCGGAGTTTCCCGACCATTCTGCGAATTCCGGGTACTCGATATTTCCAAGGACATCGAATCCCAAGGCTTTCAGCCGGGTTCCTACGATCTGGTGCTGGCAGCGAATGTTTTGCACGCAACCTCCAGTGTGATGGATTCCCTTCGCGAGGCTAAGCGGCTGTTGAAGCGTGACGGACTGCTTGTCCTCAATGAAGGCACCCGCGTTCAGGACTTTGCGACCCTGACCTTCGGACTTACGCACGGCTGGTGGTTATTCTGCGATTCAGACCTCCGTTTGCCCCATGCTCCTTTGTTGGGCGTGCGCCAGTGGCGGGCGGTGCTACGGCTGGCGGGTTTTCGGGGGATATGTGAAGCGAGTCCGGCGGTTCCTGGCGGCGGCGATGCAATACAGTCCGTCATTCTGGGAGAGAGTGACGGATGGGTTGAAGTTCCAGAAAAAGTGGCTGAGGAAACGAGTTCGGAAACTACTCAGGAAGTGCCCGCGGCAGCCGCCGAGCCAGCAGCTAGCCAGGCTGGGCTTATAGACTATCTCCGGGGGGTGTTCGCGTCAATCTTGCGGCTCGACGGCAAGAATCTGGCTCGCAAAGCAACTTTTGAAAAGTATGGAGTGGATTCTCTCGTAACGCTTGAGATTATCCGGGCGCTGGAACAAGATTTCGGACAACTGCCCCAAACCCTTCTGTTCCAGTGCACGTCTCTAGATGCCCTAGGCAAGTGGCTGGAGGAGAACAAACCTGATGAAGTACGCAACCTCATCCCAGCCTCGGCATTGAAATCCAAGATCGAAGCGCCGGCCGTGCATTTGCCACCGCAGCGCCAGAATTTCGGACCTGCTCCGATCGCCATCGTGGGAATAGCGGGGCGATACCCCGGAGGCGAAGGACTCGAAGACTTCTGGCGGAATCTCATTGACGGGCGCGAATGTATCTCCGAGATTCCGCCCGATCGCTGGCCGAATCGGGACTTCTTCGATCCGGCAGGCAAGAGGGAGAATAGCACCTCCTCCACTCGCGCCGGCTGGATCGACCGGGTGGACTGTTTCGATCCTCGCTTCTTCGGAATTTCGCCGAATGAAGCTGCCGGAATGGATCCTCAGGAACGGTTGTTCCTTGAGATCGCTTGGGCTGGGATAGAAAATGCCGGTCTGACGCCAGCCACCTTGGTTCGCGTTCCGAAGAACGCTGGCCGCCGGGAAGTGGGCGTGTTCGCTGGGGTGATGTACGGCGAGTATCAGATTCTGGCAGCGGAGGAGGCGCTGAACGGACACTTCGTGATGGCCGGATCGTCGGCATCTTCGATCGCGAACCGGTTCTCTTATTTATGCGATTTTCGCGGTCCAAGCGTGGCCGTCGATACAGCTTGCTCGTCTTCCCTGGTAGCTATTCATCTGGCGGTTCAGAGTCTGCGGCGGGATGAATGCCGCGCAGCGATCGCGGGCGGCGTTAACCTCATCTTGCATCCGCGTCATCTGGTGGCTTTAAGTCGGATGAAGATGCTTGCCCGAGACGGAGTTTGCCGTCCATTCGGTGCGGGCGCGTCGGGCCTTGTGCCCGGAGAGGGGGCCGGAGTCGTGGTCCTGAAAACCCTCGCCGATGCGGAACGAGATGGAGACCGCATTCTCGGTGTCATCCGCGGCTCAGCCACGAACAGCGGCGGGAAGGTTTCCGGCTACACTGTTCCGAACCCGGAGGCGCAGGCGGATGTCATCTGCGAGGCGCTGCGCGATGCGGGTGCCGATCCATCGGCGATTTCCTACATCGAAGCGCACGGCACTGGAACGGAGTTAGGCGATCCCATTGAGATATCTGCCTTGACGAAAGCGCTGGGCCGGAGTGAGTCCCCATACTGTGCGATCGGGTCGGTCAAATCGAATATCGGACATCTGGAATCGGCTGCGGGGATTGCTGGTCTCACCAAAGTGCTGTTGCAAATGAAGCACCGGCGCCTCGCTCCCTCGCTTCATGCCGAAGAACTGAATCCGCTGATCGATTTCCTAAAATGTCCAGTTTTCGTGCAGAACAAGGCGGCCGATTGGAAGAGATCGGGTGGCTCGCCTCTTCTGGCGGGCGTCAGTTCCTTTGGAGCGGGCGGGGTGAATGTTCACCTGATCGTGGAGGAATACCCGGCTCAGCCAGTCAGCAGGAGCGGAATCGCGGAGCCGATCGCACAACCTCAAGTCGTTCCCGTCTCCGCGATCGACGGTGAGCGTCTGCGCGTCCTCGTCAACCAACTGCTGCACGCCTTGGAAGCGCCGAATCCGCCTGACTTCGAGGATTTCGTATTTACGCTACAGAGCGGGCGCGTGGCACTCCCGTTCCGTCTGGCTGTGCAGGCGGCAAACAGGGCAGAACTAATTCAGCACTGGAAACTCTTCCTCAATGGAACTCCTGCACGCGAAGTGGTATTTGATCGCTCCAGAGACGACGAGGAAGAAATTATTGAGAAATGGGACGGCAACCCGCTGGAACTGGCAGCCCGTTGGGTAAAAGGTGCGGATGTGAACTGGAACGCTATGTGGCATGGCCGATCGCCGCGTCCCGTAGAATTACCGGGATATCCCTTTGAACGCCGACAGTGTTGGTTCCCACGCTCCACAAGCTCAGCACCAGCATCAGCACCAGAAGCAGCGCCAGAAGCAGGTGCGCCGATCGGCCTGTTTGCCCCTGAATGGGTGCCGATCGCCAGGAACAAAACCCCAAAAGCTCCGTTGGGCACGCTGCTCTGGATTGGGATTGCCCCCGATGGAGTGTCCTTAACTGCGGAATTTGAAAGCTTGGACTGCTGGAGCAGGTCTAGTCGCGCAATTTTAGCGATGCCGGGAATCGATTTCGATCCGTTGGCCGACGACCGATACCGGATCAATCTGGTTCGCGAACAAGACTATGATGCCTTGCTGGAACACCTCAAGTCCAAGAGGAACTTTCCGTCTCATGTGGTATTGCGATCGACGAAGCGTGCAGGGTTCGGGATGGACAGCGGGGAAGAAGACTATTTGCGGAACTCGCTCAACGGCACCCTTCATCCACTGTTTTGCTTGTGCCGTGCGATGCTGCGTTCAGCACCCACTGAGCCGGTGAATATTCTATATGTCGGTGGCGTGGGGGATGAGCAGCCATTCACGGATGCAGCGGCCGCGATGCTTGCCTCAGTCGCTCAGGAGAGTACCCGAATTCGACCTGCCGTTCTGGCTGTCGGAGATGCGATCGGCAGCAATGCAGCAGCTATTCTGGATGCCGCCTCCACCATCTGGAACCAGCGTGGCTCTTTCTCCTTCCATTTGGATGAACGCGGGCTTTCCGCGCGCGGACTCCGAACCATCGATCCCGGCCACTCTACCCCGAAGCCGATCTGGAAAGACGGAGGATGTTACATCATCACCGGCGGGCTGGGCGCGATCGGCAGAACGCTCGCGGAGAGTGCCGTCAGAGTCGGCAATGTTGCGTTGGTGCTGGCGGGCCGATCGCCGCTCGATCCGAAAAAGTCGGGAATTCTGGAGTCGTGGCGTGCTTTAGGCGCGAATGTGACGTATGTAGTGGCTGATGTTGGCGAAATTGCTGGCGTCCGCTTGGTTGTCAACGCGGCGCGGAAGACAGGGTTTCCGCTGCGGGGAATCGTCCATGCCGCAGGTGCGATCGACGACTCACTGCTAAGTCGAAAGGATCGCATTTCGTTCGACCGAGTGCTGCGCCCGAAGCTGCATGGAGTCACCTACTTCGATCTGCTGACACGGGAAGACCCACTCGATTTCTTCCTCTGTCTATCTTCGCTGAGTTCGATCTGGGGAGTACCGGGGCAATCGGATTACTCGGCTGCGAATGGATTCCTTGACGGATTCATGCTCTGGCGAGAGAGCCTTCGCCGATCGCACCTGAGAAGCGGGTACAGTCGGGCGATCGACCTCCCGTTCTGGCAGGGCGGAGGCATGGCACTCAGTGAGGACTCTCAAAAATGGATGGAGCGGTTTGCGGGGCTGCGACCGCTAGCGGCGGAAGATGGCCTGCGCCTGATCCAGTGGGCGCTGTCGCAGAATGAACCCCAAATCGCCATTGTGCCGGGAGACCCGGAGAAGTTTAAGACCCTGTTGAGCAGTCGCGCTGCGGTTGCGAAGTCTGGCATAGCAACTGGCAAGGTTGCCGGAAGTCTTCCGGCGGTTGGCTCGATTCTTACTCAAATCATTTCAGGGCTGCTGGGGCTTCGTCCCCAAGAAATCGATCCGCATTCGCGGCTCGGTGAATTAGGATTCGATTCCTTGCTACTTGCCAGGCTGGGTGAGGAACTGCACAAAAAGCTTCCTGGGCTTTCCCTCGACCCTGCTGTCTTTTTCGAGAATCCAACCGTGGAGTCCCTCTCGGCGTTGCTGGGCGGCGCGGAATTGGGCGAAACTGAACCCAGCGCTCCGATGGCGATCGCGCAACCAAAGCATTCGGAACACAGCAACGAAGCGATCGCAGTGATCGGAATGGCAGGACGCTTTCCGGGGGCGCGAAACACGGAAGAGTTCTGGGAACTGCTAGCTTCGGGATCGGATTGCATCACGGAGATTCCGCGATCGCGCTGGAACGCGGATCTATATACCGGCAAGTCGGCATGCAAGTGGGGAGGCTTCCTTGAGGATGTGGATCGTTTCGATCCGTTGTTCTTCCGGATCTCACCACGGGAAGCAGCATCGATGGACCCGCAGGAACGGCTATTCCTGGAAACCGCCTGGCACGCGATCGAGAACGCTGGATATACGCCAGCCCGGCTTCGCGCGAGTGCCAATGGCAGTTCCCGCCGCATAGGCGTGTTTGCGGGAATTACGTGGGGAAGCTATCAACTCCTCTCAGCCGAAGAGTGGTCTAGAGGCAACATGGTTTTGGCGTCTTCATCCTACTGGTCGGTCGCCAACCGCGTCTCATGGTTTCTGGATGGCACGGGACCGAGTATAGCCGTTGATACCGCTTGCTCTTCCTCCCTTGCCGCGATTCACCTTGCCGTACAGTCGCTGAGGCGCGGGGAGTGTGAAGTCGCGATCGCAGGAGGAGTAAATCTTCTGCTCCATCCCTCGAAGTATGTCGCCCTCAGCGGACTGGGGTTCCTTTCGGCGGACGGTCGATGCAGAAGCTTTGGACGGGGAGCCAATGGCTTTGTCCCGGGAGAAGGAGTGGGGGCGCTGCTCCTCAAACCGCTCTCGCTTGCCGAAGCAGACGGCGATCGGATCGACGCCGTAATTCTGGGCAGCGCGATGAATCAAGATGGTTTGACTACAGGCTACACAGTCCCGAATCCCGATGCACAGGCAGAACTCATCGGCCTGGCCCTGAAGGATGCTGCGGTTGATGCCCAAACCATTCGTTATATCGAAGCTCACGGGACTGGAACGGAGCTCGGCGACCCGTTGGAATGGCGGGGGTTAGAGAAGGCATTCCGCCGCCAAACCGGCCAAACGCACTTCTGCTCGCTCGGTTCTGTGAAATCCAATATTGGGCATCTGGAAGCGGCGGCAGGCGTTGCTAGCGCGATCAAGGTCATTTTGCAGATGCGCCACGGCACCTTGGTTCCATCTCTGCACTGCGGGGAACCCAATCCGGCCCTCGACTTAACCAATAGTCCGTTCCTTCTTCAGTCGAAACTGGAACCTTGGCAGGGCGATCTGCGGGCCGGTGTTAGCTCGTTCGGGGCGGGCGGGACCAACGTCCATATCATTCTCGAAGCTTACAAATCGCCAGTAGCGCCAGCGGACGCGGAAGATCGCACATCCAGTCCAGAAATACTTCATATCTCCGCACGCACTCCAGAGGCATTGCGGAGAATGGCTGCGAACCTTGCGGAGCATCTCGAAACACGCGGCGCCAGCCAAAACCTGTCTGATATCGCGTTTACACTCAGGCGGGGCCGGGTGGAAATGGAGCATCGGGCTGCGATCGCTGCGAATTCCTTGGGGGAAGCGGCTCACAAGCTGCGCGGGTGGATGGCGGTCGGTTCATTTGACGACCTGCCGGAACCCGCAAAATCCTGGGTTTTAGGGCAAACCGCAAACTGGTCCGCGCCGCAGCCCGACCTGTCTTGTCGGCCTGTAGTCCTTCCAGGATACCCCTTTGAACGGGAGAGGCATTGGCTCCAAATCACCGCGCCATCTCAAGCGCCGGACAGGCAGCAAGACAGCCCAAAGATCCTCTGTCCAGTCTGGCGCCCGTCTCCAGCCAACCAAGGCACGGAAGCATTCGACCTGCTGCTATTCGCCCCAGATATGGAGATGGCGCAGAAGTGCCAGCGCGAGCTCGCTCCGCTCCGGCGCGTGACGGTTGTATTGCCCGGTACCTCGCGGTTTGAAGTCCTAGAATCCCGAACCTTCCGCATCGATCCTGATGAGGAGCAACACTACGAACGGCTCCTTTCCGAGTGTCCGGCAGCGAAGGGCATCCTTCACTGCTGGGACTTGGTTTCGATGGCTGATGCTGGCAGCGGTTACGCTCCGCTTCGCCGGATGTTCCTTCTGGCTCAGTCCTTGCTCAAGGTCAAACCTGGACAGATGGACATTTATTACTTTTTCGACGGCCGGGATGGGGAAATCGCCGAACACGATGCGGTTGGCGGTTTCCGCCGTTCCATCACGGCTGCTTGTGCGGATCTGCGCCTCAGAACCATCCGGGTCGAGGTAGCCGCGGCAGATTTGCCCCTGCTCGTGAAGGCGGAAGCACAGACTAGCTGGTGTGACACCGATATCTTTTACCGGGACGGCGCGCGCCTGAGCCGAGACTTTACTCCGCTGGACCAAACTGCGACGGTGTCGCCAAAGCTCGCGGAGCAGGGTGTCTATTTGATTACAGGCGCAGCGGGTTCGTTAGGCTCCAAGCTCGCATTGCACCTTGCCCAGACCTGTCGCGCGCGTATTGTCATGACCGGGCGATCGCCCCATTCAGCGGCAGTCCAAGCTGCGATCGAGTCGGTGCGGAGCGCGGGTGGCGACGCCGCTTACTTTCAGGCGGACGTAGCATCCGAATCGGAGATGCGAGCAGCCCTCGCGAAAGCCGAAGCCTTGCTGGGCCGCGTCCAGGGTGTAATTCACTGCGCTGGCGTGCAGGGCCGGGGCACCCTGGGCGATATGAGCTGGCGCGATTTCAAGACGGTTCTGCGTCCTAAGTTGGAAGGCGCCCGCGTGCTGCACAAGCTCCTCGACTTTCGGAATTTAGATTTCGCGGTCTTCTTTTCGTCCCTCGCAGCGCTGGCAGGGGATCTCGGCAGTTGCAACTACGCTTGTGCCTGTCGGTATTTGGACGCATTTGCTGAGTCCGCAGGGTGCATTTCGATCGGTTGGCCGCTCTGGGCGGACGGTGGCATGAATCTCGAAAGCGAGGCGCGCGAGATGTATCTTGCTGCTACTGGACTGCGGCTGTTGACGGCTGAAGCTGGGATGCAGGCTTTCGATCGCGTGCTGCAACACGGCGCTGCGCGGACTCTAGTTTTAGATGCCGACGATGCTGCCATTGAGCGCTTACTGCAAGCTTCCGAAAGAACATTACCGAAACCCAGCGGTTCGGCAGTCGCGCCCACTGAAGTGGATGGTTCTGTCGAAGAATTGTTGAGAAACCTTGCTGCTTCCGTTCTTTCCATCGCTCCTGAAAAGCTCAACTCTCGGACTGGGTTCAGCGAGTATGGATTTGACTCGATTTTGCTGAAAGATTTCGCGGCAAGGATTGCACAGCAGTATAACGTTGACATCAGCCCGTCTATTTTCTTCCGGTTCAGCAATATCGCTGCGCTAGCGGGACACCTCAAAGAGTGTGGGGTCAAGGAAAACAACCTCGTTTTGCCGCCGCACACCGCTTCCAGCGACGAAGAGGAAGTCGCCATTATCGGGATCAGCGGGATGTTCCCCGGCTCCCCCGACCTCCAAGAATTCTGGCGCAACCTCGAAGCAGGCCGGGACCTGATTTCAGAGACTCCTGTAGACCGTTGGGATTGGCGCCAGTGTTCCCGGGATCTGGCGGGAACCGGTCGCGAAGAAGCTGCGCGGTGGGGTGGCTTCATTGAGCAGGTAGCTGAATTCGACCCTTTGTTCTTTGGCATCTCGCCAAGAGAAGCTGAGCAGATGGACCCGCAACATCGTTTGTTCCTGCAAAACTCGTGGCATGCGATCGAGAATGCGGGAATTCGCCCGTCTTCGCTTGCAGGCTCTAGGACAGCGGTCTTCGCGGGCGTGCAGATGAATGAGTACGTGGAGCGGTTTCGCGCAGGGACGGAACCTCAAGTGGCCACTGGAAACGCGCGTTCGATGATCGCCAACCGCGTGTCTTACTTGCTCGATCTGCGCGGTCCGAGCGAGGCGATCGATACTGCTTGTTCCAGTTCCCTCGTCGCCGTACACCGGGCCGTGCAGTCCATCCGTTCTGGAGAGGCTGAGTTTGCGATCGCTGGCGGGGTTCACCTCCTGCTGTCGGCAGACGCTGTTCTAATGGCGGCCCGGATGGGAGTATTGTCTCCAAGCGGGCGATGCCGGGCCTTCGATCGGCAAGCGGACGGCTACGTTAAAGGGGAAGGTGTTGGGGTCGTGTTCCTCAAGTCCGCTCGCCAGGCGCGCGCGGATGGAGACTTCATCCACGCCATTATCAGGGGTACGGGCGTCAACCACGGCGGGCGCGCTATGTCGCTGACGGCGCCAAATGCGGAGGCGCAGGCTAATCTGATCGCGACAGTCTACGAACGGGCCGGGATCGATCCAGACTCCGTGACCTTCATTGAGGCGCATGGAACCGGCACTCCACTCGGAGATCCGGTAGAAGTGGACGCGCTGATTGAGGCGTTCGATCGGCTCCACCGCTCAGGCAAGAGCTCTTCGGCCGCTCCGTTTTGCTGGCTGGGTTCGGTCAAAACGAATATCGGGCATCTCGAACCGGCGTCGGGGATTGCGGGATTGCTGAAGGTGATTCTGGCAATGCGGCATGAGAAGATTCCGGCCACGTTGCACCAGGACTCGGTGAATCCCCTTTTGCGACTCGATCGCGGGCGTTTCCGAATTTCTCCGTCTACTCGGGATTGGGAACCATTCATCGATCGATCGGGCCTCCCAGTATTCCGCGCAGGTGTCAGCAGCTTCGGATTCGGCGGTACCAACTGTCACGTCCTGCTGGAGCGTTCCGAGGTTCGGCACAAGCAAAACGATCCCCAATCGCGGAGCGTTCCAGAGATTATTCCGATTTCAGCCAAGAACCCGAAGGCACTGAGAGAAGCAGTCCGGGGTCTTGTGGAAGCGTTGCAGACTTGGGGAAAGGACTACCCGTTGCGAAGTGTAGCGCACACTTTACAGACCGGCCGGGATACATTCGCTGAAAGAGTTGCTTTCGTAGCTAGCGATCGAGAGAGCCTTTTTGTGCGGATTCAGAATTGGCTCAACGGAGCCCCGGCGGTTTCTGGAGACAGTAAGGCAGAACAGTCTGCGCGGGAATGGATGTCGGGGGGAAACCTGACATGGGATATCGAACCGGGATTCAAAGGTGAAAAGGTTCCCTTACCAGGCTATCCGTTCTCAAGCGCGAAACACTGGGTGCCGACGAAACCGGAAACCGGCTCGCTACTCCCAGATGTCGGGCCCGATTCCACCGATGCGGTAAAGATCCTCCGCTCGGTTATCGGTAAAACACTTGGTATCGCTGATGAAGATTTGGCAGACGATGCTGAATTGAGCACACTGGGCGTCGATTCTCTCGTACAGGTGGAACTCCGCCAGTCCCTGGAGAAGACCTTTGATTTGTCGTTGCCGGCAGATGTTTTCCTTCGCTATCCCACGATTGAGCAACTGGCCGCGAACTTACCGCCGACGGGGCCTAGCAAACCGTTGCAGCGTTCCCTGCGGAGTCCTCTAATGGCGTTCCACGAGAACGGCCGACAAGCGCCGTCTTTCTGGCTCCACGGCGCCCCCGGAGATACAAATTGGCTGTTGTCACTCAGCCAGTCTCTTGGGCCAGACTTCCCCTTGTTCGGAATCGAAGCCGTTGAATCCGCGTCTCAGGCGAGTGTCGAGGAACTGGCAGAGTATTACCTCTCAGTCATTCGGGAATCTCGTCCTGCGGAACGGTATCGGATCGGGGGCTATTCATTCGGCGGGGCGATCGCGGTCGAGATTTGCCGCGCGCTTGAACAGCAGGGCGAGGTTGTCCAGGATCTGATCCTGCTCGATACCTACGCTCCTGGGTCTGCGGATCTGCTCTACCTCAAGGAGAATACGACCCTGACCGATCCCGCATTTGCCTCGTTGCTGATCGGTAATATGCTGGTCAGGCGCTGGAACGCGCCGCGCCTTCTCGAACTTGGGGATTTCCATGGTGTGGAACCCGAAGACCATGCCGAGGTGATTGCAAACCGGGTTGGAAGGCACTCGCCTCTGAATCGGGAACAACTAATAAGTTCGATTGGCAAAGCGAGCCGGCTGGCGGCGCGGCATGACGGCTTTCTCAACGGCTATCGGCCGGAACCGTTCGTTTGCCGAGCCCGGGTGACGCTCTTCCGGGCGGCGCTTGGCTTCACGGTCGAAGGAAATACTTTAGCATTGCCGCCGATTTCAGCCCCGGCGGGAGACTCGCCGCAGGTGTGGGGCATACTTCTAGGCACCGATGTTGCCACACGAGAGTTTCCCTGCGACCATTTCGGACTGCTATCGGGTCCTGAAGCCAGCGGAGTGGCAGATGAGCTCCGCGAGATTCTGAGCTGCCAGACCGAAAGGAGGGCACTGAAATGACCCCCAATTTTCGGACAGGGAGCTAAGAGTAGTATCTTTGTTTCAGGGGGCGACAACGAGGCTAAAGCGGTTGATCTATCGCAATCCTAAATGATTTTCTATTCCACATTCCGCAGTTCTGGCTTTGATGACTAAGGATTTTCATACATTCACTGTAGGAAAAATATCTGTGCCTACCTTTTCTAATTTTAGTATCATTATTTTGCGATTTGGGCGAGATATAACCCACATTCCGCACCCCCAACTGGCACATACGCTGCTTGAGGGGATAAAAGTGAATTATCCGAGACCGAGCCTGAGTAAAAATACTCAATAATTTCGGTCATGCTCCCATCACCTAGAATCTGATACCAGTTAAAATTGCGATCGCTAATAAACCAAGTTTATGACCTCATAGTAACCCGATCGCAGCCTCGAAAATGCGTTAATTGCGATCGCTCTTCCGTAACCAATCATCACCAAAAATAGTGTACACTTACGATCGCGATGAACGCTCAAATCAGGATTCAGCAGCCCATGCAGAAAGCATCTGAGATGAAAGTAGAAAACCTAGATCATCTGGGCTTGATAGCAGGTCTAATTGATGAAATAGGAATTGTCCAAAAAATCAATGAGTTAATAGGCGAACAACCGGGCGAAATAGTCAGTCCCGGCTTGGTAGTCAAAGCCATGATTATCAATGGATTAGGGATGGTTTCCGCCCCACTATACTTATTCTCTAAATTTTTTGAAGGGAAAGCAATAGAACATTTACTTGGCTCAGGAATTGAAGCATCACATTTAAATGATGACCGTTTAGGAAGAGTATTAGATAAATTATATTTAGCAGGAATTACGGAAATATTCACAACCATTGCCCTAGAAGCAGCTCAAAAATTCGAGATAAATACCGACACATCTCACCTCGACTCAAGTTCATTTCATCTACATGGCAAATATGAACAAGAATTGCCATCAGTATCTTGTTCTAGCATAGAAACAGATAGCAATCAGTTAGATAATTCATCAATCAACCATCAAACATCCCCAATACCAATTCAGATTACCTACGGCTACTCTCGCGACCATCGTCCCGACTTAAAACAGTTCATTTTAGACCTAATTTGTAGTGGAGACGGAGATGTGCCACTATTTTTACGAGTAGCTTCAGGAAACGAATCAGATAATTCCATATTCGCCTCAATTTGTCAAGACTTTAAAAAACAATTAAATCTCGACAGTTTAATGGTAGCTGACAGTGCATTATATAGTGCCCCCAACTTAGAAATGTTAACCAATTTAAAATGGTTAACTCGTGTACCACGCTCGCCTGAAACAAGCGCAGCAACTGGTATCTCAGCTTGCAGGAATCAGAATTTCATCAAAGCTCAGTGACCGGATATCGTTGGTCAGAACACAAAAGTAATTATGGTGGAATTGCACAAAGATGGTTAGTAGTAGAGAGCAGTTTGCGTCGTGATGCTGACCAACGTAAGTTAGAAAAAAACCTCAAAAAAGCTGAAATTGAGGGTCAGAAAAAGTTGCGAGAGTTATCAAATATTGAATTTGCTTGTTCGGCAGATGCCTCCGCAGCAGCAAATCGTTTATCTAAACAACTAAAATATCATAATTTAACCCAAATTACCTGCGGGCAAACTACAGTAAAACCCGCTACTGATTTGACCATTTCTCATGACAATTCTAGCTCTAGCTTGATATTTAGGGCTTGCTGAAGCAGTTGCTTCCGTAAACACTGTATGAGTTGTGTGACCCTAAAAAGGTGGAAAGGTGCAAGGAAAGCGGTTAAAATAGATCAAAACCCGTGCATCACCACCTGCGAACCTGTACCGAAAAGCTGAGCTTGCTCCCTCCTCACCATCCGACTTTGAACTTTCCTCATGTGGAAAGTTGTCAGCAGATAACCGTTGGATAAAGATGGCCCAAATAATACCGTGGTCAGAATTTGAATCAGAATATGCTGAAAACTTCCCCACAGAAAAGGGGGTACCCGCCAAATCTTTTAGGATGGCATTGGGGGCATTAATTATCAAAGAAAACTTAGGAATTAGCTCAGCAAGAAACCGTAGAACAGATTCGTGAGAACCCCTATCTACAATACTTTATCGGTCAATCAAGCTACAGCAATGAACTACCATTTGACTCATCTCTATTGGTTCACTTTAGGCAACGAATCAGTTCAAACCTAATTAATAAAGTGAACGAACGCATGGTCGAAAAAATGCGAGAACTTAGGCCAGTCAAACCCGAAAAAAAAAAGGATTCGGACGCCAAAAATGAATCATCCAATCGTGGTCAACTAATCATAGATGCAACCTGCGCTCCCGCCGATATTGCTTATCCGACCGACTTAGGACTATTAAACAGAGCCAGAGTTCATACCGAAAAAATCATAGATATCCTGTATAAACAAGTTAAAGAAAAAATTCATAAAAAACCAAGAACCTACCGTAATTTAGCAAGAAAAGATTACTTATTAATAGCCAAACAAAGAAAGCCCACCCGCAAAAAAAGAAGACAGGCAATTAAAAAACAACTCCAATATATCAAAAGAAACCTGGCTCATATTGAGCAACTAATTGATGCAGGTGCGAGTCTAGAAGGTCTGAATAAAAAGCAATATAAAACCTTGCTAGTCCTCACAGAAGTCTATCGCCAACAGCAATGGTTATTTGAGGAAAATAAACAGAGTATTGAATATAGAATAGTAAGTTTAAGTCAACCCCATATCCGTCCTATAGTCAGAGGAAAAGCCGGAAAAAGCGTAGAGCTTGGAGCTAAACTATCAGCGAGCTGCTTTGAAGGATATGTATTTTTAGACCGGATGAGCTGGGATAGCTTTAACGAATCAGGGGACTTGAAAGCCCAAGTAGAAGCTTATTATAAATTCACAGGATACTATCCAGAATCAGTTCATGCGGATCGAATTTACCGTACAAGGGAAAACCGAGCATGGTGTAAAGAAAAAGGAATTAGAATCAGTAGGCCACCCCTAGGGCGTCGGTACAGTATTAGAAGTTGACAACAAAAGAGATGTATGCAATTACCCGGCCAATGAATTCGACTCTATGCCCGGTTGAATTGGCAAAAGCTTAGATATTCGAGCAATGACATGGAGGTTATGGACAACAGCGACTCGACGTAAATCGAAGAGATTTTTCCTTTGTCCAAGATACCGGGCACGGTCCCCCTGCCAATGACCAATATGGGCTAGACAATGTTCAACTGTAGTACGCTTTCTCAAGTCAAGACGACCAGTGGTAGTGGATTGACGCGCTCGCAACTCTTGCATTAAAGCTTCATCAGGATGAATTGATACACTACGTCCTCTTTTACTATTGGTGCAGTCGGATCTCAGAGGACAAATTGCACATTCACTCGGAGGAAAATGAACAACTTTTCCCGGTTCAAAAGGGATACTTACTTGATTGGGACAACTCATTAAATGCGTATCCCAATCCAGGAAAAAGGAATTTTTATCAAACCGGCCAGAATTTCTGACACGCCTGGCCTTGCAAAATATCTTTAATTGCTCATCCCGCTGTATGACCCAATGACTAGATAAATAAGCCCGGTCAATATGTAACTCAGTTAGGTGAATATTTTGGAGTCTTAAGTCACGTTCCAGGTCAAGTGTAGCAGCAGATTCGGGAGTATTTGCGCTCCTTCAATGCCACTGCACAAACTACACCGCTATCTAAATCTTTGAGGACGTGGCGTTTATAACCATCTATCTTCTTAGACCGGCTTTTCCTTCCATGCCGCATATCTGGGTCCTCAATAGAAATGCGACGGTATGAGGCCACCCCTTTACTTAAACTCGGAACGCCTTGAGAGTCGAAAGTTACATTTTGAGATTCAATCACTCGGGCAACATCCAGAGTCTCTTGGGCTACTTCAAAGTTATTGCAATCGGACTGACCTTGCATCCATTCTTCAACAGAATTTAAGCTATTTAGAATAATTGAGAGTGCGTTTTGACGCTCTGAAGGGTCATCCCAGTTTAAGTCTAAGGCCGTTTTTAAACTGGAACTATTGAGAATTGGCGCACCGGCTTCCAGGGCAATTTCTGC